>JBPYFC010000255.1:0-4137 GCA_051984705.1 Chthoniobacterales bacterium
AAAAGGATGCCGCCGTGTCCATGCACAATCGGTTTGGGTACGCCGGTTGTCCCGGACGAATAGACGATCCACAAAGGATGATCGAACGGTACCGGCTCAAAGCTGAGTTGGCCGGGGCCTGATCTCAATAACTCGCCCCAAGAAAGCTGTTTCGCTGAAACCGGCTCGGCAGAATCGGAGAATACAACCACATGCTCGAGGGTAGACAACCCTGCGATGATTTCTTTCACCGCCGCGCGCCGATCATGTTCCTTGCCGCCGTAGCGATAGCTTTCGATTGCAAACAGGATCTTTGGTTCAATTTGCGTGAACCGATCCAACACACCACGGCTGGAAAGCTCGGCCGGACAATTGGACCAGATCGCACCGATGCTCGCCGTCGCCAGGAAAGCAATTAGGGTTTCCGGCCGATTCGGTAAGTAGCCTATTATCCGATCTCCGCGTTGGACCCCGAGTTGGCGCAACGCTGATGCCAGCCGGGCGACGCGATCGGTTAGCTCACGACGAGTCAAGGTCTCGCGGCGATCTGGTTCCCCGGCAAACAAGACTGCTGGCGAATCGTCCGGTTCAACTCCGACCGGTTTACCAAACCGAAGCAAATGCTCGGCGTAATTGAGAGTAGCACCCGGAAACCATTTCGCATGAACCGGATCCGTCGCATTTTCCAGAGTCTTTTCCGGAGCAGAATGAAAATGTACGTCGAAAAACTCCGCGATCGCGCTCCAGAATTGTTCTAGATTGTTGACCGACCAATCATAAAGTGCCCGATGATCGTTGAGCGCGAGTTTATGTCGCTCCAGTAACCATGTCTGAAACCGCGTGAGTTCGCTGCGTTCGATGGATTCTTTTTCAGGCTGCCAAAGCGGTTCAGAGGGACGAGCTTGAGTCTGCATGGGGTCAGAGAACTCAAGCACTGTGGAGGCATAGACTCAACTCCATAAGGCCCGTTTGCTGTTCAGCTGGAATGCAACTTGAGGAAGTTTCAGATTCTCACGCTGAGGGCGCAGAGGAACGCAGAGGAACCAAAATCTAAGTCCGAGACTCTGCGTTACTCAGCGATCCTCGTCCTTCGCCAAGGCTACGGCCCGACGCGTCTGCGCATAACATCGTAGCGCCGGCTCTGAAATCTGCTGCCCACGTCATGCGGAAAGCCGGAGCTCTTTCAACCGGCGATGTAATGTGCGTCGACTAATACCCAATTTCTTCGCAGCCTCAGTACGGTTTCCACCGCTTTCATCCAGCGCCCGCATGATAAGTCTGGTCTCGTTGTCATGAAGATTCATCTGATCCGATACGGACCGATCCTTCGAGATAGGCAGATCAGTTCCTCCACGTACAGTCAAAGGCAAATCCCGGACAGAAATTTGTGTTCCGGTTGAAAGCGTGACAGCCGAGTCGATGGCGCCTTTGAGCTCTCGCACGTTTCCGGGCCAATCGTAGCGCAGCAAGCAATCCATTGCCTCTTGAGACAATTGGCGAAGCGGTTTCTTGTCCCGCTCACAAATCTCTTTCAGAAAAACGGCCGCCAGGAGCGGGATATCTTCTTTCCGTTCGCGTAATGGCGGGATACGCAATCGCACAACGTTCAACCGGTAGTAAAGATCTTCGCGAAACTTGCCTTCGCGCACCTGAGCAGCCAGATCGCGATTCGTTGCCGCAATCAAACGGACATCCGATCGAATCGGTTGGTTGCCTCCGACGCGTTCGAACACGCCAGGATCGAGTGCCCGCAACAGCTTGACTTGCACGTTCGCATCGATCTCACCGATCTCATCCAGGAAAAGTGTGCCTTCCGCCGCTTGTTCAAATCTCCCCATTCGTCGTTCCACTGCGCCGGTGAAAGCGCCGCGCTCATGCCCGAACAACTCGCTCTCGATGAGTTGTGGCGAAAACGCGGAACAATTGAATGCAACAAAGCGGGTCTTGTTTCGATTGCTCAGATTGTGGATTGCATGAGCGATCAATTCTTTTCCGGTTCCGCTCTCGCCCAGAATCAAAACTGTTGCCTGAGTCGGAGCCACTTGGCGAACAATCTCGAATATCCGGTGCATCGCTTTGGATTCACCGATGATGTTTTCCAATCCGAATCTGGTTTCGACCTGCTGCCTCAGTTGGACATTTTCTTGCTCGGTTTTACGGCCTTGAATTGCGCGTGCGATCTTAATGCCGAGCTCATCGATATTGACCGGTTTAGTAACAAAATCGTGCGCGCCGCGTTTCATTGCTTCAACTGCCGTGGCGATCGAGCCGTAAGCAGTCATCAGGATGCAAACGGGGGGACGCGGCCGGCGGAGGATCTGCTCGATCAAGACCATTCCGTCTTCGCCACCCAATCGCAGATCAGTCAGCACTAGATCGATCTGGTCGCTATTGAGAACATTGATGGCCTCATCGATGTTGCTGGCGGTATAGACATCAAAATCGTCTTCAAGCGATTGGCGTAAACCCTCCCGAGTATGTTTTTCGTCGTCGACGATTAGGATCGTTCCTTGCATCTCTTGTATTAGGATACAGGAGCTAGGAGTTAGGAGCTAGGAGAAGAAGGAGCGCCGTTTTGGGGCATGTTTATGCCGAAGCCGGAACTGATCCTCGACGTATTAGAAATGCCTTGCGGGGAGTTTGTACTACACGACAATCCCAGCCATGTCAGCGCGTCTTCCCAAACTACTGCTTCACGTTGAAGGCGGATGTGTCGTGATTGTGTCCTGCATTCTTTACCAACAGATTCACGGACATTGGACCTTGTTTTTAATTCTCCTGCTTGTTCCGGATCTGTCGATGCTGGGGTACCTGGTTAACAAGCGTGTTGGAGCGGTTTGCTACAACTTCGTTCACACATACTCCGTACCCCTTCTGCTTTTTTGCTTGTCCAGACTCCTGCAGAACGCGTCGTGGGACTGGTTGTTACTGATCTGGATTGCTCATATCGGCCTCGACAGAGCCCTCGGATACGGACTGAAGGAGCCCACTGCGTTCAAAGATACCCATCTGCACAAGGTGTAAGCGGTCGATAAGGTCTCGTTTTCTAACTCGTGCTCGTCCTCGTCCTCGATGGAGGCGGCCAGTATGCAATGAATGAGCGATGGTGTAAGCCTTCTGCAAAACGGTTCTCGTGAACCAAGCAGGCACCGAAAAGAAATGTCAGTAAAACCCGCTTAGGAAGAATCGGGTGGCCGCTTGGCACCACCTTTTCATTTGAAGACCTCTTTTAGCACAGATGGGGAGAAATGATCCACAACTCCGTGGTCATCCAGCCGAAGCGTCTGCCTTTCAGTTGTAGCCTAACTGAAACGTCGAACCACAAAACGGCTTGTTACCAGCCAGCACGTCTAGTTAGCCTGCCACTACCGACTTAACAGAGGTGCCTGGTTTTCTCCAGGAATATGCTGCTCTTACGATCGCCTCGATCGCTGAGAGCGAGCACGCTTTGTCGATCCGCTTGGACAACGCGGAATCGGTGCATAGGGCTTGCCCGCTATCGGCGGGAACGGGCAACAGTCACCGCCAGGATGATAATAATGCCGCGTGCAATCAACTGCTGACTGAACCTGAACTGACGGCGTACGGTAAGGCCTACTATGGCGCCAGTGTTGAGGTGCACCCCCTGGGCGCAGCTGGTGCCGGGAAGGCAAGCCGTGAAAACTTCGGCGACGCCATAAATGGTGTAATTCAGCTCTTTCGCGAGGTCTTAGCGAAAAACGGCTGGTATTGGGGCACAACTTTGGTGCTCTTACACTCTGGACATCGAGCTGTTTTTTTCTCGTGCTCGCTGATGGACATCGTCAGGGTGAAACTCTTGTCACACTTTTTGCAACGATACTCGTAAATCGGCATAGGGGGTTCGGTCGACTTGGTTAACCAGACTATATCCTGCTTTGAGGGATGTCGCAGCAATACCCGCGCGCCCTTAATCAGCGGTTCCGGTTTTCGAACCCGTTTGCTTGTCTCCATGCTTCTTGCGCACAGCATCCCCTTTCCCAATCGGGAGACTACCGCTGGAGGACCGCGGTAGGAGCGACGGCACTCGCCGCGGAGGAGCATCTGTTTCCCGAATTGCAATGGGGCGCTATCCGGCAGAGAGTTTGTCTGTGGTTGTCAGCCAAAAGATCATAGCTCCGATCAACGAACAGATAGGCA
>JBPYFC010000256.1:0-10205 GCA_051984705.1 Chthoniobacterales bacterium
TGAGCTGGTCTCCCAGCTCAGTATGGCTCATTTCGCGCCCACGAAACTGAAGCTGGAACTTCACTTTGTTTCCCTTGTCCAAAAACTCTTCCGCATGCCGCACTTTGGTCAGGTAGTCGTGCGGATCGATGTTCACCCGGAACTTGATTTCTTTCAGCTTGGATGTCGTCGATTTCTTCTCTTTGTCTTGCTTGGAGAGATCGTATCGGTATTTCCCGAAATCGACGATCTTGCAGACCGGTGGGTTTGCCGTGGGCGCGACTTCCACCAAGTCGAGCCCGAGTGACTGTGCTCGGCGAAGGGCATCCTGGAGTTTCATGATGCCCAATTGCTGATTGGTTGCGCCGAGAATCACTCGCACTTCTCGGGCGCGAATTCGACCATTTACTCGAATCTGTTGCTGAATAAGACTATCTCCTAAGAAGCATACCCAGGAAGCTGAGCGGTATGCTCAATCACGTTGACGTTCGCTAATCTCCTTTAGAATGCGTTCCACAAACCGGGGCGCCCCGATAGCTCCCTCATCGCCGCTTTTCCGGCTACGCACGGCGACTTCGCCGGCCTGCTCTTCTCGGGCACCGAGCACCAACATATAGGGGACCTTTTCTAGCTGGGCAAGGCGAATCTTGGCTCCGATTTTTTCGGAACCTTCGTCCAATTTGGCCCGTATTTTTGCCTCGGCAAGTTGGGTTAGGATTCGTCGACCGTACTCGAGATGCTTGTCGGAAATCGGGAGGACGCGGACCTGTTCCGGCGCAAGCCAAGTTGGGAAGGCGCCTGCGAAATGTTCGATCAATACGCCAAAAAATCGCTCCATCGATCCGAACGGCGCACGATGAATCATCACGGGACGGCGTACAGAATTATCGGATGCGACGTATCCCAGATCGAATCGTTGCGGCAGGTTATAGTCGACTTGTACCGTTCCCAGTTGCCATTCGCGGCCGATGACATCTTTGACGATGAAATCAATTTTGGGACCATAGAAGGCAGCCTCACCGAGTTCTTTCACGTAAGCTACACCCAACGCAGTAGCCGCCTTTTCCAGAGCGCTCTCTGCGTGATCCCATTGTTCGGGGCTCCCCACATATTTCGAAGAATCCGGATCGCGCATCCCGATTCGGACCCGGTAAGAATCCATGCCGAGGGTCTCGAAGATTTTGAAAACGAGCTGCATGCAGCCTTCGAGTTCGGCTGCTACCTGTTCTTCGGTGCAGAACAGATGCGCGTCGTCTTGAGTAAACCCTCTTACCCGGGTTAGCCCACTGAGTTCGCCAGATTGTTCCCACCGATAAACCGTGCCGAACTCGGCCAGCCGGATCGGCAAATCCCGGTATGACCGCGGACTCGACGCGTAGATCCGGATGTGCATCGGGCAATTCATCGGTTTCAACAGAAAGCCGTCAATGTCTCCGCTCTCCAACCGGTTCGACAGCTCAGCGCAAGTGCATCCTTCGTCGGCGAGTTTTTGTAGAAACTCGGGCTCGACCAGCGGCGGGAACTGTGACTCGCGGTAGAAAGGATAATGGCCCGACGTGCGAAAGAGTCCCAGTTTGGCGATATGCGGAGTAAAAACCTCGGTGTAGCCGCGCCGGGAGAGTTCTTCCGAAATGAAGTTTTGTAACTCTTTCCGCACAATGGCACCCTTCGGCTTCCAAAGCACTAGGCCGGGGCCGACCTGATCGTCGATATGGAAGAGATCCAGATCGCGGCCGAGCTTGCGATGATCCCGTTTCTTGGCCTCTTCCAGTTGAGCAAAATGATTATCGAGATCGGTCCGGTTCTTGAAAGCGGTTCCATAGATGCGCTGCAATTGCGGATTGCTCTCGTCACCCTTGTAGTAGGCCCTAGCAACCGATGTAAGTTTAAACGCACCAACGTTTCCGGTGCGCAAAACATGAGGGCCAGCGCAGAGATCCGTAAAATCGCCGTTCCGGTAGAGCGAAATTTCTTCGTTCTCCGGGATGCTCTTTAAAATATCGAGCTTGAACTTGCTTGGCTCAGGTCTTGATCCTAGCGCTCCGAGACTGCCCTCTTCTGCCAGTCGAACCGCTTCGGGTCGCGACACGACGATTCGTTCAAACGGCTGATTCTCTTTAACGACTTTGTTCATCTCTGCCTCGATCTTCTCAAAATCTTCAGGCGAGATGTGATGCTTCAACTCCAGGTCGTAATAGAAACCATTCTCGACCGGCGGACCGGCCGCCAACTGAGCCTCGGGCCATAGACGCAAGATCGCTGTAGCCATTACGTGGGCGCACGAATGGCGAAGCCGCTCGAGGTCGCTCATTTTCTGGCGTTCGTCCAGTGTTTTGCGTTCTTGGGACATGCGTTAGGGCGTGGAAGATACGTGAGCCCGAAACTGCCGCAACTCGAAACGGCGACATCGGTGAGCGCAATGGAGATACGGCATTACCGGTAGGGCTGAGCTTCAGCTCAGCCTCGTGGACGTGGCAGCTCCAGCGTCCATTCCCCTAGAATGCTAGAAACGCGTTTTAGCAGCCTAGTTCCTGGCGATGTCGGCGCTGTCGGCGCTGTTGGCGATGCCGGCGTTAACAGCGACGTCGGCAATTCGAGTTGCGGCACTTTTGGGCTATGTTACTTGAAGCTTGGTACATGGAGTCAGGATTGGTCGAGATTGAAGGGGGTGTCACAGCGCCGCGAGGATTTCGCGCCGCCGCGGTTGCTTGCGGTCTAAAAGGTGGGGATACGATGGATCTAGGATTATTGGTCTCGGATTTCCCCGCCGTCAGCGCCGCAACGTTCACCACAAACCGAATCAAGGCGGCACCGGTTCGAGTCAGTTCCGAGCATCTGCGATCTGCTGACACCCGTGGAGTAATCATAAACAGCGGAAACGCCAACGCGTGTACCGGTTCGACCGGGATCCAAAACGCCAAGAGAATGGCTAGAGCGGTTGCGGTGCAATTAGGGGTAAAAGATCGGCAGGTACTTGTCTGTTCGACAGGCCGAATCGGACGTGATTTGCCTATCGAAAAGATCGAAGGAGCTGTCCCATCGTTGGTTGGCGCGCTGACCGAGAATGGGAGCGGAATGCTTGCTCGAGCGATGATGACTTCCGACACTTTTCAAAAGGAGGCTGCGATCGAATTCAGCGTCGGCTCATCCAAAATCCGAGTTGGCGGGATAGCTAAAGGAGCGGGGATGATCGACCCAAACATGGCAACGATGCTTTGTGTGGTCGCTACCGATGCGCGGATTGCGAAACGCGATCTGCAAAAACTGTTTTCCGCGAGCGTCGAGCAGTCGTTCAACTGCATTACGGTCGATGGAGATATGAGCACCAACGACACCGCGATCTGCTTAGCCAACGGTCAGGCTGGTAACGAATTGCTTCGTCCTGACCACGAGCTTTTCTTCCGCTTCGACCAAGCACTGAAATCTGTCACCCGCCAGCTTGCAAGGATGATCGTTGAGGATGGCGAAGGGACGTCAAAGTTTGTTGAGGTACAGGTCAAAGGTGCGTCGACCTATCAGGACGCGAGAAAAGTTGCGGAAGCCGTGGCCAATTCAAATCTCGTGAAGTGTTCCTGGCATGGCGAGGATCCGAATTGGGGCCGGGTGATGGATGCGATCGGTTACTCATCCGCCAAAGTGCGCGAAGAGATGATCGACATTTTTTTCGATGGTATGATTGCTGCGCAGAATGGTGTGGCGAGTTCGACACCGGAACAGACGCTCAAGGAAGCGCTAAGGCACAAGCGGTTTACTTTGACGATTGACCTGCATCTGGGCGCAGCCGAGTACAAAGTCTATACGACCGATCTGACTCCGGATTATGTCCGGTTCAATATGTCGGAGTAGGTGGGGCAACGCCGGCAGAAGATAGGAAGCTAGAATCTCGAATATCGAATCTCGAAGCAGCTTCAAGCTTTGATATTCTAGATTCGAGCTTCTAGCTTCTAGCTTCCTATCTTCTAGCATCCCGAGGCTTGGTTTTGGCGGCAGAAGCCTGCTGGCCTACAGCGATTTTTGGTAGCTACACTAGAGTTCTATGTCTCCGTTTTCGAGTTGACGTTCAGCGTCGTTCGGTCAGGTTCGTAAGTCTGGCTCCCAGAAAAGTCTAAAAATGTCGAAGAGTGCTCAAGCCGAGAAAGCGGAAGCGTTGCTGGAAGCCCTGCCTTTCATCCAGAAATTCCGCGGCCAGACGTTTGTTATTAAGTATGGCGGTAGCGCTATGGAGGACGATCATCTGATTGAGCGCTTACTGCGAGATGTAGTATTTCTTGAAGCTGTGGGCATTAACCCGGTCCTGGTCCATGGCGGCGGAAAGGCGATTACACAGCGAATGCGCGAGGCGGGTTTAAGCCCTCGCTTCGTAAACGGATTACGGGTGACCGATGAGGTCGCGATTCGGATCGTTGAGGAGGTGCTTGACGAGGTAATTCGTCCGCGCATCGTCGAAACGATCAAGGAATTCGGTGGCCGCGCGGAAGGTTTTTCCGGTCGGGACGTTTTCAAGGCGAAAAAGCTGCTGCCGCAGATCGACGGCAAAAAGATGGTCGATATTGGTTATGTCGGTGAGGTGACAGCATTGGACCTTGCGGGCGTCACCAATGCCGTTGAGGGCGAAGTCGTGCCGGTCATCTCTCCGATTGGTCAAGCTGAAGATGGAACGATCTTGAATGTGAATGCTGATATCGCGGCCGGCGCGATGGCAGGAGCGCTGAAAGCGTCCAAGATGATCTTTGTCAGCGATGTGCTTGGCGTGATGCGTGACGTAAAAGACCCAAGTTCGCTAATCCCGACTGTTAATAGGAAAGAGGCTACATCGCTGATCAAGGATGAGATCATCGAAGGCGGCATGATTCCCAAGGTCTTGTCCGCAGTCGCATCCATCGGACAGGGAGTCGGCAAGGTGCATCTCATTGATGGGCGTATTCCGCATGCTCTGCTCTTGGAGGTGTTTACTGCGAACGGAATAGGTACAGAAATCGTGCCCTAAGCCGCGCTTTCAGCGCGGCTGTTTAGCCGTCAACCGTCGTCAGTCCTCCCTTGGGACCGATGGTCAATTTTCGGTCGGCTCGCGACCTGCTCGGGTTGCCACACGCACCAAACGCAAGCTGCATCGAGCGCGCTATCTAGGCGAAAAGCGGAAAAAACCTGGAAAAGTGTAGCGGTTAAATCCAGAAGTGTGAGAAATATTTTGAACCAAAACTGTTGCCCTATGTCTATCTGCTCACCTGACGGAAGACGGTTGACGGTGGACAGTAGACCGATAACAGCCGCGCTGAAGGCGCCCGCTAAACATGAGCCAGCCAAGGTTTAAGGACCTTGCCGATTACATCATTTATTTGCTTTATATTTCGGCGCTGGCAATCCTGAGCTGTTTGCCGCTGACGTGGTTATTCCGTTTGGGCCAAGGGATCGGCTGGCTCGGGTATCGATTGCTTGGCAGATACCGGCGATTGGCGAGCGCAAATATCAGGATCGCATTCCCAGACTGGTCGGACACCGAAGTAGCCCATTGCGCGGAAAGCCATTTCAAGGACTTGGCGGCCAACATGTTGTGCTCGTTTACGCTTCTGAAAAAGCCACGGGATGAAATCAAAAAACATGTCGATCTCTCGAGCATGGAACGATCTCGTGAACGGGTCGACGCAGCCCCGGGCTTCATTCTGGTTATCAACCACATCGGCAACTGGGAACTGCATACGCTGGTTGCGAATGCTCTGCGCCCAGGTCCACACGGCGTCATTTACCAGAAGCTAAGCAACCGGTTTATCGATGAGCATATACGCAAGATTCGCGAGCTTACCGGGTTGCAAGTGATTGAAAGACAACAAAGTCTGTCACGGAGCGCAGCTTTACTGAAGGCGGGTGCCGGCGTGGGAATTTTGATTGATCAACATGCTGGGGACAAAGGAATTTGGGTCCCGTTTTTTGGCCGGCTGGCGTCAACTACGCCGCTACCTGCGATCCTTGCCAAAAAAACCGGCGCTGAATTGCTTCCAGCGGCGATGGTCACAGTTGGTCCGGCTCAGTGGCGATTGGAACTGTGCGACTTCATTCCTCAACAAGGGGCGTCGATCGAGGAAATCACCTATCGCGCTAACTTGGTGCTTGAATCGTTGATTACCAAACGCCCAAGCGACTGGTTCTGGGTGCATCAAAGATGGAAAACGCCGGCTCCGAAATTTCTCTTACGCGGCTATAAGCGCGGCGTTTATGTACCGGAGAGGTCAGCGGCATTGAAGCCGTTCCGGGTGCTAGTTCGATCCAGCAATTGGCTAGGTGACGCCGTGATGACTGTGCCGGCTGTTCGCAGAATCAAACGAGGTCGGCCAGACGTGCGCCTAACAGTTTTGACCAGGACGAACCTGGCAGAGTTCTGGCGAACCGTGCCCGAGGTGGACGAGGTCATTGCGATACGGGCGGAGGACTCGGTCTTTAGCGTCGCTGCGAATCTTCGCGAGAGGTTCGATGTTGCAATTCTTTTGCCCAATTCGCCACGAGTTGCGATTGAGGCGTGGCTTGCCGGCATTCCACGTCGTGTTGGTTATTCTCGGCCGTGGCGCGACTGGTTTATCAATCAGATCATTTCAGAACCGAAACAGCTCGGACCGTTAAGACATCAATCGAATCACTATCTTCGGATTGCGCACCAGATTGGAGCGGATCTTCAGGAGCCGCTCGACGGGGTTACGCCCCGTCAAATTGAGCACGGTTTAATCGGCGTTTGCCCAGGCGCCGAATACGGCCCTGCCAAGCGCTGGACTGAGTTTCACGAAGTCGCAAAACGGCTTTCATCAGAACAACCTCTGCATTGGCTGATTTTCGGGACAGCGAAGGAACAGGTTTTTGCCCAAAGGCTGGTGGAGGCACTTGGGCTAAATGCAACCGATCTCACTGGGAAGACAACCCTGCTCGAATTGATGCAGCATTTGCGGAGGTGCCAATTGCTCCTGACGAATGATACAGGCACGATGCACCTGGCCGCTCATTTGGGAGTGCCCACTGTTTCAATCTTTGGATCAACCGAACCCGCACTGACCGGGCCGATGGGAAATGGGCATGCCGTTATCCGGCACCATGTCGAATGCAGCCCATGCTTCCTGAGAGAATGTCCGTTGGACTTCCGCTGCATGAAAGCGGTGACGGTTGGCGAAGTTGTAGAGAAAGTGAGGGCAAAGTTGTCCGAACGCGTGATTTAGCCCGTTGCGGCAGGGTTCGCGCTCCTGCGCGACCTGGCCCCTGATGCGGGTAATGAACTTTCCATTGACTGAGGTGGAGCTCACCCTGTTTTCGATAACAACGCGCTGCTTCCAGTTCGCGCGGGAGCGCGAACCCTACCACCGACGTCCCGCGGTTCGCGGATGCCACCTCAACCCCAGGGTTGCACGCAACCAGCACATACCGTAATTGATGGTCCACTTGTGCACCGAATGAAATCTGCTCCCACTTCTGCCTGGGCGACTTTTGCGGGCAGGGTCACGCAATTCCTGGCGAATATTGTTGTTCACCGGACCAAGTCGTTGGTGGTGCTGGGGCTGGCGATTGCGGCTGTCGCGATCTGGACAGTCATCGCACGGCAGAAATTCGATTCTGAGCCATTAGATCTGTTGCCCAAGAAATTCGAGTCGGTGCAGGGAATGAAGGAGTACAACAACGAGTTCTCCAACGCTCGCCAGCTGGTGTTTGGGTTCTTAGGCGATGGAGGGCATGCAGATGATGTCGAGGCTTTTAAAGCACATTTCATGGCCGAAATAGCCAAGCAACCATGGGTGGTGCGAAAGTTCGACAGCATTCCGCTCCAGACGCAAGAAGGACAACTGGAGCTTCAAGGGGTTGTCCCTGCATTATTGTTGAATCTTCCTCCGCACGAATTTAAGGATGCGATGACTCTGCTCGAGCCGAATGAGATCGCAAAGCGATTAAGCCACATTCGGGAAACACTTGGCAGCTTCGATCCAAGAACGGAAATCGACGCGACGATCGACCCGCTCGGACTGTTCGCCAGGGCAATGAAGCCCTTAGCGTCAGGATCGTTTATGGACAGGAATAGCCTTCTGGCCTCGGAAGATAATCTTTATCAGATTGCCTTCGTAATAACCAATCAACCGGGACTGGGCGCTCACGAATGCCAGGAGATGATGCGGCAGGTTAATGGTTTCATCGATCAGACTCTATCCGGATGGAGCGGTTACAAGCCCAGGGTATACGTCACCGGGCGCACCGCGTTCGCTGCTCAGATTTCGAAGAGTATGGAGTGGGACGCGACGCTAAGCGCGGTTCTGTCAATCCTGATTGTCAGCGGATTGTTTTACCTGGCTTTTCGCCGATTTCTGCCGCTGGTTGGAATTTGCCTGATTCTGTGCTTATCGGCGATCGTAGCCATCGCTCTGGGGATGCTGTTTTTTGGCGGTCTTAACGTAATAGCGATCGCGTTCTTCTCGATTCTGGTCGGCCTGGGAGTCGACTTTAGTCTTCTTCTGTTTGGCAGATATCAACAGGCAAGGAGAGGAGGGGCTTCCCATGCTGAGGCGGTTTTTGTTTCAATTCGTGATATCGGCGCCGCAATCTTTTACGTCGTTTGCACGACAGCGATTGGATTTCTGATTCTCAACCTGAGCAAGAGTTCTGGCTTTGCTCAGCTTGGCACCCTCGTAGCTCTCGGCGTTGCGTTTGCCGGACTCTTCATGGTGCTTTTTTTGTTCCTTTTCATGAAGCGCGTGAAGCCGCCGGTGAAGCAAGATTTCATGCTGCGCGGAACAACGAGCTTTGTGGAAGGGATGTTCCGCGAACCGCGTTTCGTATTTGGCGGTGCAACCGTCATTTTGCTTGTTGGCGCAATCATCGCCGTTGCTCCGTTCATCCCGTTGCGAATTGATACCAAACCAACCTCCTTACAGCCTCAGAACATTCCTGCCTCAGCGGCTTTGAAAGTGCTCTCGGAGAAGCTGAAACAGGAATCGGATCCTGTCATGGTTTTGGTTGATGCGCAGGATCCGCAGGAGTTTCGGGATCGGTGGGAAAAAGTCGATGCTGCTCTGCAGGGTGCGCAGAAATCGGGGCAGTTGAAGTCGGCCAATTCGCCTTTACCTTTCGTGCTCTCGCCTCAGCGCTTTGAACAGAATCGAGCGGTATTGAAGTCGATCGATCTCCAACAGGTCGAGACGACAGTTCGGCAGAATCTTGAAAGCAACGGATTTGATCCCGAGGCTTTTCAGGGGGTCTTTCAGATCCTAGGCCAGCTCAAGGCGGAGCAATCAAGAACCGGCCTGCCTGATTGGTCGAAGTTATTTCCGCAAAAATCGAGCTGGTGGTTCTTGCTTGATAACTTCTTCTCCAGCAAACCGCTGAGTGCTGTCGGTTATCTCCATCCCATAAATCCGATTCAGTCGCAGGCCGATCAGCGCAAGTTCGATGAACTGGTTCACCATGCTGATCCGAAAGCGATTGTCAGCGGTTGGTCGTATACGTTGTGGGACCTGATTCCATGGGCAAAAGGTGAGTTGATCATGTTCACCTCATTAGTCGCCGCCTTGATCCTCTTACTGCTGGCAATTGTGTATCGGCGGTTTTCTCTTTGGGCCATTCATGCATCGGCGCTGGCCTTCGCGATGCTCGGACTGGTGGCCTCTTTGAAACTTCTTCACATCAATATCAATCTGTTGAACACGCTGGCGTTTCCGCTTGTTCTGGCGATCGGAGTCGATTACGGAATCCAATTCCTGGTCGTAAGCCGGCGTGAAGGCGACCTGAAAGAGAACCTTGCGAACGTGTTGAAGCCGTTGTCGATCTGCGGACTCGCCACTTTCGCCGGATTCGCCGTTCTTATTCCGGCCCAAAATCCGGCACTTAGCGGATTAGGAACCGTTTGTGCGATCGGAGTGCTCTGGTGCCTTTTGACCACCTATTTCTACATGGTACCGGCTTTCGCCTGGATCGCTCGGAAGGATGCAACGCCGTCAACGCCGTTGTCGCCGACATCGCCGACAACGGAAGAGGATGGGACGGTGACGGGCCGCGGGTCATAAACGGAATCTAGAAGCTCGACGCTAGAATCTCAAAGGGGAGGCTGCCTTGGGAATTCGAAATTCGAGATTCGAAATTCCTTTCTCATTCGCGTGATAAGCGGAATCTGCGGAGGCGTAGCGATCAGGTACTTCGACTTCCACATGATCGATCTGCATCACTCGAATAAAAGTTGACGGTAAACAGATTGCGGTCGTCTCTTTACG
>JBPYFC010000257.1:0-10739 GCA_051984705.1 Chthoniobacterales bacterium
AAAGATCAATGATGGCGGCAGTTGGGCAAACCCAAATTTAGAAGCGTCAAGCGTCGTAGCTTTCGGAAGCGTATTCCGTTTTCAGAGAATTGTCCTCGCCGGGAATGAGAAGAGTTATTTTCATAACGCGGGTTGCGGACGCCTGGGCGCATCATGAATACACCAGAAAAAGCGTCAATGACCCCGCTTCGATTATCGAAGGCCGTTTTGGAAATTCAGGTACGTGTAACCTCGTAACCCGCGCTCGTACTCATTGAAAAGTCGCATCGCCTCGTTCGGTTTCAGTCGATCAGATTTGATCGCAGCGTCCACCTGCGATTTCACGAGACGCACTAGCTCATTTTGATCCCATTGCGTCATCGACAAAACGCTTCCGATCGTGCTGCCTTCTATCACTTCTTCGATGTACCAACCGGAGTCCTCGTCCTCGTCCAGAAAAACGTGGACTTCGTTGACGCGCCCGAACAGGTTGTGCAGGTCGCCCATTATATCCTGGTAGGCCCCCATCAAGAAGAAGCCCAGATAGTATGGCTCCCCGGTTCGTATACGATGCAGCGGCAGAGTTTCTTTCACATCCTGCAGGTCGACGAACTTGCTCACCTTGCCATCTGAATCGCAGGTGATATCTGCCAAAGTACCGTTTCGATCTGGCGGTTGATCAAGATGATGAATCGGCATGATCGGGAACAGCTGACCAAGCGCCCAGTGGTCAAGCAAAGATTGGAACACCGAAAAGTTGCACAGATACTGGTCGCCCAAGGCAATTTCCAACTCTTTGATCTCGTCGGGCACGTAGCGCATACCCCGGCAATGTTCGACGACCGACTGGGCAATCTGCCAATAGATCGTTTCGATCTTTGCCTTGCTCTCCAAATCCAGTAGTCCCAGCTCAAACATCGACTGGCACTGTTCCTTGATCTGCATGGCATCGTGCAGCACTTCCATGCGGTTCAGCTTGGTGAGAGCTTTTTGCGTTTCGATCATTTCAGAAAGGAGTTTTGGATCCGTCTCCTTGATCTCCAAGGGGTGGTTTTCAGTTCCTTTCTCGATCGAACTGAACGCTTCCACCACGAGAATTGAGTGATGAGCAACGATCGCGCGACCGCTTTCACTGACGATCGTCGGATGAAGAACCTTCTCGGATTCGCAAACATCGCTGATGTTGTACACGACATCTCTTGCGTACTCCTGGAGCGTGTAGTTCATCGAACTATCGAATGCGGTTCGTGATCCATCGTAGTCGACGCCTAGCCCTCCGCCGACATCAAGGAACTGCATGGGATGGCCCATCTTGGACAATTTTGCGTAAAACCGCGCTGCCTCGCGCACGGCCCGTTTGATGACACCAATATCCGGGACTTGTGAGCCGACATGGAAATGGACCAATACGAGCGATTCGGCCATCCCTTCCTGTTTGAGGTATTCGCTTGCCGCAACAAGGTCCGCAGTAGACAAGCCGAATTTGGCGTTTTCGCCCCCGCTGGTTGCCCACCTTCCGGAGCCTCTCGCCTGGAGACGCACCCGCAGCCCAACCAACGGGAGGACATTCATCTCCTTGGAAACGCGAACAATCTGTCGGATTTCTTCGAGCTTTTCGACGACCATGATCACCGTTTTGCCCAGCTTTCTGCCTAGCAATGCGTTCTGGATGAAGGTCAGGTCTTTGTAGCCGTTACAAATGATCAGGCTTTCCGGGTCTCGATGGATCGCCAGCGCTGCAATCAATTCCGGTTTACTGCCTGCTTCGAGCCCAAAATGATATGGGGCACCAGCATCGATGATTTCTTCAACCACCTCGCGCAGTTGGTTCACCTTGATTGGAAAGACACCTTTATAAACGTTCTGATAATTGGCTTCAGCGATCGCAGAGCGAAATGCCTGATTAACCTCTTCAACTCGGTGTCGGAGCAGATCCTGAAAGCGGATAACGAGCGGAAACGCCATTCCACGATCCCGGGCCTCATTCACTACATCCATGAGGTCGATCGACTGACCATTGATTCTGGTCGGCATGACTTGAACGTTGCCGGCCGGATTTATCGTGAAGTAACCGGTTCCCCATCGATCAATGTTGTATAGAGCTATTGCCGAAGGGATATCCCAGGTTTCAGACATTTCGTCGCCAAACTAAGTGAGCCACTTTGAAATGCAATGGAGACGTGAAGAAAAAATCAGTTAAAAGCGCGTTGATCGATGCATAATGTACAAACTAACCGTGCTCACCCTCTTCTTCGTCGCTTTCTTCTGACTGCGAACCTTCTTCTTCCATCTTTCGCAAGACTTCGCTCATGTCTTCGACTTCTTCCCAAACGTCCTGGCTGACATAGATCGGAGCGGTTTGCTGGGTTGCCATCGCGATACAATCGCTCGGCCGCGCGTCAATCTCGATGATCTTCCTTTGTTGCAGTTCATTTTCGGCACTCAGGATCAGCCTGGCAAAATAGGTGCCACGTTTTAGATCATTGATTACTACACGATCGATCTGGGCCCCGAGCGCACGCAGAACATGTGCGAGAAGGTCATGCGTGAGCGGCCGTTCCTTTTGGGTTCCGCGCATGAACATCGTAATGGCTGCTCCAACGCTTTGATCTACGTAAATGACGAATACTTTCTCTTCGTTGCCGAGAAAGACCGCACAGCCGCCGCTGGTCGGGATAACGGCTCGCACCTGGGCCTCGACAACAGACTTACTCATAGCCCAAAGCCTAACCAGACCGCACTCCGCATCAAGATCGGAATTGAGGTGGACCGATAAGTAAGTATCTGGATCGGCGGCGAATTCTCGTTGCCACGTCTCGTCGAATGGTACTGGGTATAGGCATGGACCCGATTTTCGCGCTGCATGGAATCGATACCTCCAAGCTCTTGGATCAAGCGATCGCCTGGCTGCTAGGGCCAGGCCTCCTAATCGTAGTGATTATATTGGTCGCCTGGATAGCCACCCGAGTTGGCAGACTTTCTATGACCCGCGCTTTAGACTTGGCTTTGCGCGACCGGCGGGGTGATGCGGTCGCCAATATTCAGATCTCGAAACGACGGCAAACACTTCGAAACCTTTCCGTGACAATCTTGAAGGTGATCGTCTTTGCCATGGCTATCCTTATGATTTTGCGCGACTTGGGATTCGACATCGGTCCGATCCTGGCAAGCGCTGGCATTCTCGGAATTGCTATCGGCTTGGGAGGCCAAAGTCTGGCCAAAGATGTTATCGCTGGAGCGTTCATCATCCTGGAAGACCAGTTTGCGGTCGGCGACGTTGTCAAAATCAACGATCGAGCTGGCGTTGTTGAAAACATCGGGTTGCGTACCACGACTTTGCGTGACCAGGAAGGGATCGCCCATATCATTCAGAACGGAAAGATCGACACTACGAGTGTAATGACGAAAGGCTGGTCTCAGATCGTTTTGGATATCGATGTCGCGTACAATACGGATTTTGACCGGGCTGTCAGCGCGATAGAGAAAATACTGAAAGAGTATGCCGCTGAGTTTCCTGAAAACGTCTTAGGGGAACCACAGGTCCTTGGGATTGAGTCCTTCGCCGAAAACTCCGTGAAGATTCGATCCACTCTCAAGACTGCCCCGGGTAAACAATGGGACGCCGCCCGGCTGATTCGTCGACGAATAAAGGACGAACTGACAAAGCTGGGCATCCAGGCGCCATTTCAACAACACGCCGCTTGGACTCATGCACTGTCGCAGGGCCTCACGAAAGCGAACGAACAAAAGGAATCTGGCTCGGCTGACGCAACGTCAGTAATCAGTTCGACTGAATCACATCAATGATGTGTTCCTGAATTGCCGCGTAAAAGTTGATTTGCAGCAGAGCAACGTCGCGTTGTAGGAAAGTCTCCGGGCCCTCATGGCCCGACAGCTCTGCCTCCGAGAAATCATATCGCGCCGCGAGGACCAGGCGAGCCTGGTTCAGCGTATTCAGCCATGCATCAGCGTGAGCTAACGGGATGGATAATTGCTCATGTGAGCCTGATACATCGTCAAGTTGCTGAAGGTCTTTTTCGACGACGCGTCTCGCTGAAAGGAACAAGTAGCGAAGCTCTGGTCGAACAAACTCTTCCCAGTCGCGATTGATTTGCGCCTCCGACGGGTCGGCCGGCCTGCTAAAAAGCCGTTCTTCAGCTTTCGGGTTACCGGTTGGGTCGCAATAGCTTGGCAACTGCCGCAGCAATTCACCGTGGACAGGCTCGATTTCTTCAATCTGAATGAAATCGTCTCTTGATCGGCGGATAACCATTATTGCGTTCTCTCCAGACTCGCTAGGAGCAGGTAACCATGAAGCTGCTGCACATAAAGTTCAGCTTGCTCTCGTGCTCCGGTCCAAACGATCGACCGACCTTTGTGGTGCACCTCCAGCATATGATGTTCTGCTTTCTCTTTGGAGTAGCCGAACACTTTTTGAAAAACCATGGTAACATAGCTCATCAGGTTCACCGGGTCGTTGTGTACAACCACATTCCAGGGAACGGCCAGGTCGACCTCGGTTTTTGTCTCTTCAACAGTGTCAGCCATGGAAGCACAAACCTGGGCGCCGCGAGTCCGAGAGTGTCTTGAGAAATTCGTTAATTGGCTCGGCTGCCATTTCCAACAACGTCAAACGTCCATTCTCCCGGGGATAGGCAGCAGCCAGCTCTTGCAAGGCGTAACTAAGCAGGGCTGTTCGAACGGGGATTGAAAATAGGCCGCACCGAACGGCATAGATCGTGGAGAAATGGCCCGACGCGTCTCCTCGGCTGATCGCGGCGTGGAGCCTGCCAATAACGCGATCGCTTCGGGGTGCCCTCTGCTGGATTAGAGTCCGCCCTGCTTCAATACTGCGGCGGCCCGACCACGCGTCCAGTTGTTTACCAAGTTCCGCATCAAGCGCGATGATCTCGTTGGCCGATTGACGATACGAGTAGTCCAAAACGTACCAAAGGTGCGGCAGCAGAACCGGTTCGAAGACCAAATCTAGCCAATTAACCCAGCTTTTGCGCGCTGAGCCTCTGAGGCGCCAGGATATAGGGCCGATGAGGTCGAAACTAGGATTACAACGATTAACTACTTCACTGAGCTCGCTTACAGCAAAGCCTGCCGCCGACATACCCATGCTCCAGACCCTAACATCCACGCCAACTTTGCTCAATGCCCAGCTCTGGATTGGCCTATAAACCAAACCAGTTCCCCATTGACCGGTTTAACATCTTCGGCCGGAAAACCGTGGCCGCCTTCCAGGACCTTTTGAACGATCGATTCTTTCTTCGAATCATTCACTAGGAAAGCAACGCTGCGAGCCGCGTTGATCAATGGATACGTAAAAGTCAAACGATGGGCGTTAAGCTTCGGAACGAAATTACTCACCACATTCCGGACCTTTTCCGACAGCGCCGCAGTGCCGGGGAAAAGCGATGCGGTATGGCCATCGTCTCCCAGACCGAGCAGGATTAGATCATGAATATAACGCTGTTCACCAAACCGAGACGCCAATGACTTCAGCGTCTGCTCATACTGGGCAGCCGCTTCCTCGGGGACGCCTTCGCCCTGCATCCGAAATACCTCACGGGGAGTTGCTACAAGGAGCAACGACTCCGAGACCATTCTATAATTGCTTTGTGGATCGTCCGGCGTGACACAGCGCTCGTCGCCGAACGTCACAACCCATTTCGACCAATGGGTATCTTTTAAAGCCAACGCCTGATAGACTTGGCGCGGCGTGTTACCACCACTCAAAGCAACGCGAAAACATCCGCGCTCATCGATCGCCTCCTCTGCCGAGCTCGCAATGAAGGCGGCAGCGTCTTCAGCAAAAGACTTTGTGCGAACAATCTCGGGCTTCATACACACTTTACGGGAATGAATAGTTCAAGCGAACCCGCCCCCGGCACTAGTTTCGGCAACGAAATCTGCAGCAAAGCGGCTTTTCTGAAGTGAATATTTTCGCCTCGGGTCCCGATGAAGCAGCCGGCCAATTCACTAAGATCAGGTTCGTGCCCCACGAGCATGACGCTCGCTCGTTCATGATATTTCTCAAGTCCCAACAGAGCCTGTTCCGGGCTCATCCCGGCGCGCAGGAAATCTTCGATCTGGACGTTGTCCGACATCCGCAATTCCCGCGCCACTAGCTTTGCCGTCTCCTCAGCACGAGCTAAGGGACTACACAGAATCGGTCGAGGAGCGATCTGCTGCTCGTAGCAAAAACGGCCCATCGTTTTCGCTTGTTTGACCCCTTTGGCCGTCAACGGCCGTTCCTCGTCGGTGGCAGCTTGGGCCTCTGCCTCGGCGTGGCGTAAAAGGAACAATTGCATGGCGGAAAAAGCGGTGTGTGTTTCGTATTCACTACCTGGAAATCCTTGATTCGCCTAGCGAGAAAAGCACCGATTTTCGTCAGCCTTTCCGCGCTGACAAAGCAATCTTCCTATGTTACGGATCCTCCATGTCGCAACACTGGCTGGTCAAACAGGAGCCGACTGCTTATTCGTGGGATCAATTCGTCTCCGACGGCAAAACCGATTGGACAGGGGTCAGAAATTTTCAGGCTCGAAATAACCTGCGCTCGATGAAAATCGGGGATCGCGTATTCTACTATCATAGCGTTAATGGAAAGGCGGTGGTTGGCATTGCCAAAGTTACGAAGGAAGCTTTCCCAGATCCAACCGCAGCAGAAGGAGACTGGTCGGCGGTCGAGCTGATGCCGGTCCAGCCCATAAATCCGCCAATCACCCTTGATCAGATCAAAGCGGAACCAAAGCTGGCCAACATTCCGTTGCTTAAGCAATCCCGACTCTCGGTCCAGCCGCTTTCAAAGACCGAATTCGAAACGATTCTGTCCTTGCAGAAGCGCTAGTATCTATCTCATCGGGAGGACGTTCTGAAAAAAGTCCATCGCGCTTAGTTGGCATTCTCGATCGATTGATCGTTCACTTTCTGGACTTCTTCAGAACGCGTTCTGGACCAAACGACTCTATAAAAGCAACCTCAATGGCTAGGGCCTCCTGGACATTTCTGGACAAATGGTCGGTTAGCGATCGGAGGCCTGCCAGTCTCCTCATTAACTCGCCGGCGGACGCGCGAGCACCTAAGTCACGGGAGGCAGCGGAATATTCCGTTCCGCCGGCAACCTGCCCGCTTTGCTGAAAAATGATGGCGCTACCAAACCATTCGATGATCGTCTCTACCAGGATCGTCCGCAGTTTTACATATTGACTCTCTGTTAGAACGGCCAGCCGCTTCTCTTCTTCTTCTATCCAAGATCCATCTGTCGTTTGTTTGTAAAGCGCTCTGTTTTTTTGGATAGCTTCCTCGCGCTCTTCTTCTACCCGCGCTCGAGCACGGATAAGGATATCCTGGAAAACTCGCGCGAGTCGAAGGGCTGTTCCGATAGAGAAACCGTCTTCGGATACAATCCGCGTAAGCGCCTCCAAAAGCTCGGTCTCTTCCGCAGTCCGAACCCGACGATCGGCCGATAAGAGAGGGACTCTGATACAACGTGACAGAATCGTTTCTAGCAGGGCATCGGGGATTTGAGTGATCAATATGAGAATGGAATGATCCGGTGGTTCCTCTAACGTCTTAAGAAACGCGTTGGCCGCCTGAGGCGTCAGCCGGTCCGCCTCGTAGATGACCCCAAACTTTGTTCGGGCACTGCGAGACCGCATTCGCAGCGAACTCTCTAACCCCCGAATCTGGTCAACTATGATCCGCCGCGATCTTGATTCCGGTTCCACCGAATGCAAATCCGCGAGAGACGTTTCCTTTCCATTGACCGCGTAATAGAACTCGGTCGCAAGCCGCTTCTTACCGCTGCCCGTCGGCCCGGAAAACAAAAAAGCGTGTGCCAAACGATTGTTTGCATTGGCACGAGTCAAATATTCGAGCGCTTGCTCAATCGAAAAAGCCATTGTCAGCGAAAAATATCTTCGAGCTCGGCCCAGACCATTCGTTCCACCTCATCAGTTGGGGGAGACGCGTCGACAATCTTAAATCGTTCGGGTTCTCTTGACGCAATATCGAGATAGCCGCGTCTGACCGTCTCAAAAAAATCGTTCGGTAGTTGCTCCATTCTATCCGAAGCGCCTACGGGTCGCACCCGGCGCATCTGCCGTTTTCGGGCGGTTTCGATATCTAAATCAAGGAAGATAGTTCTGCGCGGGCGGCACTCCCGGGCGACGAACTGGTTGAGAGCCTCAATGAATTTCAAATCCAGTCCGCGTCCGTAGCCTTGATAGACGGTTGTCGAATCGATGAATCGGTCGGATATCACGATCGCCCCCTCTTCCAATGCCGGACGAATTACCTCGGCTACAAGCTGCGCCCGGCTTGCCGCAAACAATAGCAGCTCTGTCTTTGGTCGAATCGTCCAGCCCTCTTTGGTGTTCAACAACAAGTGCCGAATCGACAGGCCGATTTCCGTGAATCCAGGCTCATGAACAGCAATAACCTTTCTGCCTAAGCCAACCAGGCGGCGTTCCAACCGCGTAACCTGCGTCGACTTCCCACACGCCTCTCCTCCTTCGAATGTGATTAGAACGCCATCCATCCCTTGAGCCGATAACTGACCTCAACCTAAAAGACAACCCCCAACTTCCCGCCCACGGAGATTCCCGCCCACGGGGACAGGTCATACCCTTTCCGGTGCATGTCTGGGGGTATCGACAACTGGGGGACATATCGACAACTGGGTGACAGGTCGCACCACTGAACTTTTGCGAAGCCAAAGACACTTCGGAGACAGGTCCCGCCTTGCCACCCCTTAGTGACAGCTCCCGACACAGCACTCTGCAAAATTACCAAAAGGGAAGGAGGTAGATTCCTTTCCAGATTACTTCCATTCGTTAGGCCAGGCGGCCACTTAAATGTGCCGAAAGCGGACAGGTTGTTCCAACCTGTCCGCTTCGCCATCACCAGCTTCTCGATTCATCTTCTTTAGCGACTGCGATCAGAGTGTCAGCCACTCGGTGAGCGAGCTAGGAGAAAGGTCGTAAGTCGCGATCGCGGAGGACAGGTTCCGGTAACAGAAATAAGGGCCTCAGGCTCTAGCTGAACTAGGCGCGCTCTCTAAGACTTGCAGATCCCATGAATCTATTAATAAGCGAACTCTGGCCGCGAAAACCGATAGTGCTCTGATTTTTCAATATCAAACTAAACAAATTGTTACTCGATATATTTGAGTTATATTATTCTAAGCATATGCGCCGACCTAGGATCAAAGCAGAAGGTCACGGGTTCTATCATTGTATTTCTCGGACTTGTGAGGGACGTCACGCATTCACAACGACTAGCTCCGTCTGTGTTGAGGCAGAGGTATTTGTTGGCCTAATGCATCAGTTGGCGAACTTTTGCGGAATCCGAATACTCACGTACGCAGTCATGTCGAACCATTTTCACATTTTGTGCGAAGTGCCTGAGCGACGACCGCTTTCCGACGAGGAGCTGCTAGAAAGAGTCGAGAATCTGTATGGCCCCGGTCGACGGAAGCGCGTCGCGTTGGAATTGGAAGCCTGTCTAAAGCGCTCCGATTCAGAATGGAGTCGAGCGCAGATTCATAATGCCTTCGTCAGGCGGATGTTTGACGTCTCCGTTTTTATCAAAGAATTAAAAGGAGGGTTCGCCCAGTGGTACAACAGACGCCATAACCGTTTCGGAGTGTTCTGGGCAGAGCGCTTTAAGAGCTTGCTTGTGGAAGGCGGCAGAGCAGTACGAGCAGTCGCCGCTTATATCGACTTGAATCCGGTTCGCGGCGGATTGTGCAGAGACCCAAAAGATTATCGATTTTGTGGATATGCTGAAGCGATTGCCGGAGGATCGCTGTCGGCCCGCTCTGGCATTTCTTCGGCATTTGCCTATTCGAGCAGCTTGCCTTGGAAAGAGGTGGCCGAGCAATATCGTTGTCTACTGTTTAGCACCGGCCTCAAATCGGCAGCCCGTCCGAATAGAGGTGGCTTCGATCAGGGAACTGTCCAACGCGTGATTGAAAAAGAGAGGGGCGAACTATCGATGCTCGCACTGCTAAATTGCAGAGTAAGATATTTTACTCAAGGCGGCATCCTAGGCAGCCAGCACTTCGTAGAAGCTCAATTCGCTCACTTGAAAGACTCGTTGGGGTACAAACGGGACCGAAGAGGGTATCAACTGCCAGAATTCCCCGGTCTCTACATGCTGAAGCGCCCTCAATCAGCCTAGCAGGCAACGGCCAATCGGCTGTCGTCGACTGCCAACAGTTCTGAGATTTTTGGCTAGGCGCGCGAACAATGGCGACTGAGAAAGCTTACTAGACTCAACTTCTGTTTCTTTCGTTGCCAACCAAACAGAGCCGGTGTCTCGATTTAGTGCGGGATAACCCAAGCACGAGTCTTAGGGGTCAGACGCACCCCCTCCAGCGCATCACTGCGGAGCCACGAAGCGACAGATCGAGATACCTCTGCGGAGGCACGAAAGGGACAGATCGAGACACTTAGGTCATATCGCTCCCGGCATATAGCCATTCCGGGGACAGATCCCGCCTAGCAACGATTGGGGGACCGGTCACGCGACGGAACTTTTGCGATGCGAAAAGACATCTTGGGAGACAGGTCGCGCCTTGCAACGCTTTACGCTTTGGGGGACAGGCCCTGCCACGGGGCTTTGCAAAGTACCAAAGGACAAAGAGGCAGATCCCTCGGTTGCTTTTTTCGATCACGTGCTCTAGGGCTTTTGCAACATGTTTGCCTGGTCGTTACTATTCGCTCTTGCTTTGCCTATGATTTCTG
>JBPYFC010000258.1:0-12408 GCA_051984705.1 Chthoniobacterales bacterium
CTGTTTTCATGTCAGCCGGCCATCCCAATTTCAACGCCTGGAAATTCTCAACGGTTGACGAGCTTGTAAAGGTTACAAGATCAGCGCCTTCCGATTGGAATCTCTGAAGACCTGTCATCTTTTCTGGGAGCTCCGGTAGCGACCTGTATGCGATCGCTTCGTCGACAATCGCTCCAAGCTGTGTCAACCGCTTAGGTAAAAGCTCTCTTGCACCGGCAGCACGGGCGACCAGGAACTTGAGATTTTCAACGCTTCCTTGGGCCTGGAATGCATCAACGATCGACTCGGCAACAAACTCTGCCGGCTGCAGATCGACCGTTAGACCAAAGTCTTTCACTCGCTGGCCAGTGGCTGGCCCAATCGCGGCGATCTTAACGTTCCCAATACTTCGAATGTCGTCGTAGAGCTTGAAGAACATCTGGAAGAAGGCGTCGACCCCGTTCGCGCTGGTAAAGACAAGCCAATCATATTGATAAGCGTCCCTGACAAGCTCGCCGAACTCGAGGAGATCCTCGGGTGGTTCTATGCGGATTGTCGGCAATTCATAAACGTCGGCTCCATAAGAACGCAGCTGGGAGCTCAAAGCGCTTGCCTGTTTTCTGGTCCGAGTCACTACGATGCGGCGGCCGAACAAAGGGCGTCGTTCAAACCAGTTTAACTTTTCCCGTAGGCGCACCACTTCACCAAACACGGCAATCGCCGGCGGACGAATTGCATGAGCCTTCTGAACAATAGAATCGAGATCGCCAACAACTGTCTCCTGACCGCCTGTCGTTCCCCACCTGATCAATGCCACCGGAAGATTTTTGTCCGCGCCTTGCGCGAGAAATTGGGAAACCACAGTTCCGAGCCGCTGCACTCCCATTAACATCACGAGTGTTCCTTTGCTGTCTATCAGGGCTTTGTAATCGACCGAAGTGGACTCCTTTCCTCCATCCTCATGGCCGGTAAACACTGTGAACGACGACGTTACATCTCGGTGCGTGAGCGGGATGCCCGCATAAGCGGGAGCCGCAATGGCCGAGCTGACTCCCGGAACGATTTCAAACGGGACTTGAGCAGCGGCAAGAGCCTCAGCTTCTTCTCCTCCTCGCCCGAAAACGAAAGGATCTCCACCCTTCAGTCTGACCACGCGCTTTCCCGCATTCGCTCGTTCAACGAGGAGATGATTGATCTCGTCTTGCGACATCGAGTGTTCACCGGCCTTCTTGCCTGCATACACCACCTCGGCATTTGCCGGCGCCCACTGGAGGATTTCCGGATTGCAAAGGTGATCGTACACGATCACGTCAGCGCCCTCGACCGCTTCTCTAGCGCGAAGCGTGACCAACCCGATGTCTCCCGGCCCTGCCCCCGCAAGAATACAAGAACCTTTATCGTCTACTTCCATAAAGCTTAGTGATCAAGGCGGTCGCAGCTGCCTGCGGCGTGTTAAACGCTCCCGACACGGCTCCGGATTGGGGTTTACTTTGGTTATCAAAAACAATCGCCTCAAAATAGAGCGTGCCACCCTGGATCCGAGTCTGTACACCGATCGGCGCCTGACAGCCACCTCCTAGCAATCGTAACAGTTCACGCTCGGCCTGGGTACAAAACCACGTGTTGGCGTCGTTGATCTGTCCAAACAACGCTTTTAGTTCCGCACGTTGCGCTGCCGTTTCAACAGCGATTGCTCCTTGCCCGACAGCAGGAAGTATCTCTACGAGATCCGAGACGAGCAGTTCGGAAGAATCCAACCTGATCTTGCCGTCCACCAAATCGAATCCAACTCGTTGCAAGCCCGCTTTCGCGAGTACAATCGCATTCCAGGAGTCCTCACGCAGAAGCTTCGATAACCGGGTTAAAACGTTCCCTCGAATATCTGCTACCTGGAGGTCTGGGCGGCGGAAGACGAGCTGCCTGCTACGACGCGGGCTCCCGGTGGCAACAACCGCGTTCTGCGGAATCTCGGTCAGCGAGCGCGCAGTCTTCGAAATCAGAACATCACAAGGGTCGTGTCGCGCCAGAGTTGCAACCAACTCGAGCCCTTCGGGCAAACTGGTCGGCAAGTCCTTCAGAGAATGGATCGCTGCATCGATCTCCTCGCGCACGAGTGCCTCTTCCAGCTCTTTTGTGAAGAATCCCTTTTCGATCATCGGTCCTGGTTGGCTCAGACTCAAATCGAGACGCTGATCGCCGGTGGTCTTGATGATTCGTACCGAAACCTCCGGAGGATCCGGAAGCCGCTCCAGCGCTTGCTTTACCAGCTCGGTTTGCGCCAACGCCAGTTGACTGCCTCGCGTGCCCAGAGTGATTCTCATTTCACAGCTGCTTACAAGCGAGGAAACTCTATCACTGCGGAGGGAATCGGAGACAGACCGCTACCGCCAAGCCACGACTGGAATTCGCGAACATGCTTCTCAATCAAATTGGCGGAAGCCTCAGCTTCCTTGCGCCTCCCCTCCAACGCCTGTTGTGCGATTAACTGCAGAGCATCTAAATCGTATACATACGCGCCCTCTAGATTGTGCACTTCCGGTTCCACGTCACGCGGAATGGCTAAATCGATCAAGAACAGCGGGCGATCGCGACGCATACGAAGGATCGGCTCCAGTTTGGCCGCGGTAACAACGGCATGCGGCGCAGCGGTCGAACTCACTAGAATGTCGAGGTCATCAAATTCAGATTCCCAATCATCGAATCGAATCGCTCGTCCACCCATTGACGCAGCCAACTCGGCCGCTCGATCGAATGAACGATTAGAAACAAAGAGCTGTTTGGCGCCGCGTGCCTGAAAACAACGAGCAGTCTTTTCGCTGGTGTCGCCTGCCCCTAAAATCATTACCTTGCAGCCACGCAGATCACCAAAAATCTGTTGCGCCAGATCTACGGCGACCGATCCGACCGACACACTTCCGCGTGTTACGCCAGTCGTAGACCTAACCTGTTTGCCTACTTGGAACGCTCTTTGAAACAGTTTGTTCAAGATCTTGCCGGTTGCGCCGGATCGCATGGCAGCTTCGTAGGCGCGCTTGACCTGCCCAAATATTTCAGTTTCACCGAGCACCATCGATTCAAGGCCGGCCGCGACACGAAACAAATGGCGAACTGTGTGACTCGATGAGAATCGAACCAGGGAGGCAAGATCTGCAACCGGCATCGACCCGTAGAAGTCCCGAATGAATGTTTCGATGCCAAGTTGGGCGTTCTCGCTGACGATATAGAACTCGGTCCGGTTGCAGGTCGAGAGCACCACCCCCTCGGAGACCTCTCGCATTTCGGAGAGCTTTGCTAACGAAGTTACCAACGCGGAATCAGCAACAGCAAATCGCTCGCGAACTTCAACGTTCGCCGTCTGATGACTGATGCTGAAACAAAGAATATTCATTTCTCTACAAAGAGGGTCTCTCTGCGATAAACCGTATTCCCCAGAAGGTACCTAAGAGCAGGCTGAATGCGACAATAGATAACGTTGCAATCCACTTTCCGGCCATCGCATGCCGCAATCGGGCAATCAAGATGCCCCCATAAAGGCACCAGACTAGAATGGCCCAGCTCACCTTCTTCCAATCGATCTCCATCCCAGTCAAGAACCCGGTTGCATTCCCGATGGTAAACAGCGCAAATCCAAGCCAGAGCAGACGCGAGTTCGCGACGGTCAACGCGCTAATTGGAGGTAATCGGAAGAAAATCGAACCCGGATGCCGCGTTTTTAGTTGGCGCTCCTGAAACAGGTACATTGCACCGGCGACACAGGCGAGAGCGAACGCGCCACAAGCCACAATGGAGAACGATGTATGTACCTCCAGCCAGGGATTCACGGCGAGCTTCGGATCTGGGGGAGGACCAGCCGGCACAATATGAGCCAGGATCAACATCACAGCTGCCACCGGGGCAGTGAATGCCCCGATCAATGAGAACCGGTAGGTGGAGCCGATCACCAGGTAAATCAGTACCATCGACCAGCTCATGAAAACCAGCAGCTCAGGAAAATTTGTGATCGGGCAACGTCCGATTTGATGGCCTCGCGCAAAAAGAAAAACCGTCTCAAAAAGAAATCCGAGACAAATCAGGCCGAAGGTCAGCCGGGAAGTCAGATGTTTTCCAGTAACCAGGGAATGGATTGAATAGCCAAACCCGAGAAGGAAACAAACCAGGCCAGCCTCGATCCAAATTCGATCAGGCCACTGATAGACTATGTTTAGAAGGTCAGACAACATTCTCGATGCCGAACACGTAAACTCGACTATTTAAGGCGCCGGTCAAGCGCGGCGCGGCGCTTTCAGCGCCGCGGTTGGCCGTCTACAGTCTTCCGTCGACCGTCTACCGTTCTCGGCGTTGCCTCTCAAGACGCCTTGCAGGCTGAGGATTTTGAGTTCAACATCAACTCTTTATGCGGGATCAACTCTTGCAGCAGCTTCGCTCGGCAATACGGGACATCCCGGACTTTCCGAAGCCCGGAATAGTCTTCAAAGACATTACTCCGATTCTTGGAGATGCCGACCTGTTTCGAAACGTGGTGGATGCGCTTGCGGAAGAAGCGGAGGACGCTAAACCGTCGAAGATTGTCGGAATCGACGCTCGTGGTTTCCTGTTCGGCGCGGCCGTGGCTTACAAATTGGGTGTTGGACTAGTTCCAGTGCGGAAGCGCGGCAAATTGCCCTACAAAACGATTGGCTCAACCTACGAACTGGAATACGGAGACGCGGCCATGGAAATGCATGTCGATGCGATCGAAAAAGGAGAACGCGTTGTCTTGGTCGACGACTTGCTTGCAACCGGCGGGACCTCCGGTGCGGCGGTCGATCTCATCCAGAAGATCGGTGGCTCGGTTGGCTCTACTCTCTTTGTGATTGAGCTGGCTTTCCTGAATGGGCGAAGAAAATTGCCTCCGGATGTGCCGGTGCGATCTCTGATCAGTTATTGATGATCCGGTTCATCGTAAAGAGAGCTTTGGGATTGGTAATTGTTCTCTTCTGCGTAATCACGATTACGTTTTTTCTTGTTCGCCTGATGCCGGGCGGGCCGTTCGATCGCGAGCGGAAATTATCGCCGCACATCGAAAAAGAACTTTTAGCCAAGTATAAGCTGGACGGTCCGCTCACTCAGCAATATGTCGATTATCTAGGCGACCTTTTACATGGTGATCTGCGTCTTTCCACGAAGTACCGGAACCGATCAGTAAACGAGATTCTTAAAGATTGTTTACCGGTATCGGCTTTGCTGGGCGGGATCGCGTTCTGTGTATCGACGGTCGCGGGAGTATTACTCGGCTCACTGGCTGCAGCCAGACAACACACCTGGATAGATCGCGGCGCAATGGTTGCGGCGTTATTTGCCATATCACTCCCGTCATTCGTGATCGGGCCGCTACTCGTTCTTGTGTTTGCGATCTATATCCCGCTCTTCCCGGTCGGTGGATGGGGAACGATCCAAAGCTTAATACTGCCATCGATTACTTTAGCGGCGCCATATACCGCTTACATCGCCCGACTAACCAGGGGAAGCATGCTTGAGGTCCTGAGCCAAGACTACATCCGGACCGCGCGGGCCAAGGGACTAAGCGAGCGCAAAGTTATCTACAAACATGCTCTCCGAGTCGCCATTTTACCGGTCGTTTCATTCCTCGGTCCGTTAGCCGCGAATCTCCTGACCGGTTCGATCGTGGTTGAAAGCGTTTTCAGCATCCCGGGCGCTGGCGGTTTTTTTGTGAACTCAGTCCTTAATCGAGATGGCTTTCTCCTAGCAGGTGTGGTGATCGTCTATTGCACGCTCCTGGTCGTATTCAATCTGGTCGTCGACATTGTTTATGGATTCCTCGACCGCAGAATCGTGTTATATGGATAGCCGATCGCCTTGGATTCGTCTGGGTCGAAATCAGGCGGTGCTACTGTCCGGCGTTGTCCTTCTGTTCATGGCGGCGGTTGCGGTTTTCGGACCCGAACTGATGCACGCTCACGCTGGAGACGTCTCCCGCGACAGCTTCTTGCCACCATCCCCACAACATTTTTTTGGAACCGATCTTAACGGGCGCGACCTGCTCTACCGAGTTCTGCTTGGGGCGCGAATTTCTTTGGCCGTAGGAATTGCCGGAGCGGCTGTCAGTTTTGTAATTGGAATCGTCTACGGCATGGTTGCAGGCTACGCCGGCGGGCGGGCCGATTCTTTGATGATGCGATTTGTCGACGTTTTATATGCGATCCCGCGCTTAATTTTTTTACTGATCCTGATCAGCGCGCTCGACCCGATCGTACATCATTTCATGGAAACCAATGGTCTCCAAGGACTCGCCCCTTATTCAAAGATCGTTATTCTCGTATTCTGTCTTGGGCTTACCGAATGGTTGACCATGGCGCGGATCGTACGCGGCCAGACCCTGAGTTTGAAATCGCAGCAGTATGTGCTGGCGGCTCGAAGTATCGGACAAAATCACCGAAACATTATTTTCCAGCATATTCTACCGAACGTGCTTGGAATTGCCCTCGTATATCTGACTCTGACGGTACCCGCCGTGATTCTTGATGAGTCATTTCTCAGCTTTCTCGGCGTAGGGGTACAAGCGCCGCTCGCCAGTTGGGGGTTGCTGCTCAGCGACGCCGCCCAAGTCATCAATCCGATTAAGGGTTATTGGTGGCTCCTCGTTTTTCCCGCCCTGGCCATGTCGCTCACGCTCCTGGCTCTGAATTTCCTCGGCGATGGTCTGCGTGATGCTTTGGATCCGAGAGGCAGGAGATGAGGTATCGGCGTATCGGCGTATCGGCGTATCGGCGTGTCGGCGTATCGGCGTATCGGCGTGTCGGCGTGTCGGCGTGTCGGCGTATCGGCGTATCGGCGTATCGGCGTATCGGCGTGCGGGCCCGTCACGCTGGTACGCCGACACCCCGACACCGTCCCCTTGACGCGCGCCGCCTCCTCCTTGAAGGTGCTCGGCTACACCGCGGGCGAATGAATTTACTGGAAGAATTGCAAACCACCGTACTTTGCGGCGATGGCGCGATGGGAACCGAGCTGATGTCGGCGGGCGTTCCTGTGGAGGTGTGCTTCGAAGAATTGAATGCCAGCTCTCCTGACATTGTTTCGCGCGTTCACGAATCGTATGTTCGCGCAGGAGCCCGTCTGTTAGAGACAAACACCTTTGGGGCGAATGGCGCTCGGCTTGCCAAACATGGACTGGAAAATCGGGTCAAGGAGTTTAACCAGCTTGCGGTCGGGCTCGCGCGCAAAGCGATTGGGAACCGACCAATCTATCTCGCCGGAAGCATTGGGCCGCTTGGTTTATCATTCGACGAAGCAGAGTCACAAAGCGGTACCTGCAGTAGCTTGTTCAGTGAACAGGCTGCAGCCTTGCTCGAAGCCGGAGTTGACCTGGTTTTCATTGAGACCTTTTTGGATTTTGCCGAAATTCAGATTGCCCTGGAAGCAGTCCGAAAGCTTGACCCAAAGATCCCAGTCATTTGTTCGATGGTCGCTTCAGAAGAAGGACGTCTGCCATCGAGTCTGCCGATCGTTCAGGCATTTCGAGAGTTAACCCGGTTGGGCGCCAACGTGGTCGGCGTAAACTGCGTTACCGGGCCTCACGCCATGACGCAGATCCTGAAGCGGATCCCGTCCGAGTTCCTCGTAAGCGCATTTCCGAACGCCGGGTACCCTCGTTATCACGAAGGACGATTTCTGTACAACGCCGATCCGGAATACTTTGGAGAAGCGGCTAAACAATTTGTAGCTCTGGGGGCCAGCATCGTCGGTGGATGCTGCGGGTGCGGGCCGCGGCATGTGGCCGCGATGGCCAAAGCAATCGAAGGCCTTCGGCCGGTACGCAGTAAGCCGGTTATTCAATGGGCAACCGATTCGGAGCGGATCATCGAAAAGCGCCCGACCGAAACGAGTATCCTGGACCTCATGGCGCGCGGCCACACGGTCGTGGTAACTGAGCTCGACCCGCCCAAGACCCTGGATCTTGAGAAATATTTTAAGGCCGCTCGGGCATTGATCGACGCCGGCAGCGACGCGATCACACTGGCGGACAACTCGTTAGCGATCCTTCGCACCAGTAACCTGGCCATCGGCGCTATCCTGAAACAGCAATATAACATCATGCCGCTGCTGCATATCAGCTGCCGTGACAAGAACCTTATCGGGCTGCAGAGCGAGTTGATGGGGATCGCAGCGTTAGGCATCAGACACATCTTGCCTTTAACCGGCGATCCTGCAAAATTCGGCGATCAACCGGGTGCCTCCTCCGTCTATGACGTGAATTCCATCCAGTTGATGGAGATCGTTTCCAATTTGAACAAAGGCTACAACTTTGCCGGTAAGAACATTAAACATCCCACCCATTTCGTGGTGGGCTGCACTTTCAATCCGAACGCCAAGAATCTCGATGCCCAGGTCACGCGCCTGGAGCGTAAGGTCGCTGCCGGGGCGCGCTATGTCATGACACAACCAGTTTTTGATCCTGGTCTGGTCAAACAGATGCACGAGCATATTAAGCACTTGGGCATACCGATTCTTACCGGCGTTTGGCCGTTATTGACCGGCAGACAGGCGGAATTCTTACATCACGAAGTTCCCGGGATCATCATACCGGATGCGATTCGATCAAGGATGGCAGGCAAAGACGGTCCGGCTGCGCGGGCTGAAGGGATAGAAATCGCAAAAGATGTTGTGCGCGCGGCACTAGACCTTTTCCCAGGGATCTACTTGATCACGCCTTTTCTTGCATATGATACCACCACCGAGCTCGCACAGTTCGTCCGAAACTTATAGTAGAGTTCCCTGGCATCTGGTCCTTCAAACAATCGGATTGATTGCCGCCGTTGCGGCGGTCTTTTTCCTCTCAACAAAATATCCGATCGTTGAATGGATTGGGGACGCCCGGTACTCGGTCCAGAAGCTCGGTCTGTGGAGCGGTTTGATCTACCCGGTCGCTTATGCCGGTTGCAATCTCTTGCTGTTGCCCGGCGGCGTTCTGAGCATTGGCGGAGGATTCTTTTTTGGACTCTGGTGGGGGTTTTTGCTTGTACTGATTGGTAATCTGATCGGCGCGTTGCTGGCGTTCCTGATCGCCCGAAAAGTCGGTCGCCAGCGAATTGAAAGGCTGCTGCACACCAGTCGCAAGCTTCGTGTGATCGACTGCGCAATCGCGCGGCACGGCTGGAAGATTGTTGTTCTGTCTCAGCTCAACCCGCTCGCCCCCTCCAGTCTTCTCAACTATCTGTACGGTCTCACCAGAGTTCGTCTGAGCCGTTGTCTGTTTTGGATTGCGCTAGGTCAATGTCCCGGTCTTTTCCTGTATGCGTTTATCGGAACGCTTGGACAATATGGGATCGATCTGGCACGCGGCTTGCGGCGGCCGCCGACACATGACTATCTGATCTGGGGTACCGGCTTTGTTATCACAATGGCTACAACCTGGGCGCTAGCGCGGGTTGCCCGAAGAATCATGGCTGAGGTCGAAGCCGAAATGAGTGATCCATCTTGACTGAATCAAGTTCCAGACTAGGTTTCTCACAGTCAGTCGAGCGAGAGCCATGTGTTCCCCGAAAGACGGCCTAGACGCGGACTTTGCGATTTACCTCGATTATGGGGTAGATAGCTGCTTTGGAAAATCAAGCGATATCACCGTTCACGAACGAGGGATCGTTTTCAGATCGCGTTGGCAGTTTCCGTTAGAAACACAGCTGGCAATTCGGTTATGCACTAATCCGGAGAAACCCGGAAAATCACCAGAATGCGAAGAAATAACCGGGATCGTTGTTAGCTGCGAACGCTTGGAACACACCCGCCCCTGGTTTGAGACGGCCCTGATTTTTGTAGACGTCACCCAACGGATCCAGAAGGAACTCGACCGGTTAGCGGATCAGCTAGTGACCGGATAAGAAACGCAACAGGGTGCGTTTCTACGCTTTCTTCGCCAACAGCTTCGCTGCCCTGCTCTTGCGCCGGTTGGAAAAGTTGCGGTGTACGATGCCGCGTTTGGCTGCTTTATCCAAACGGGAGGCCAACACGTTCAGAGCGATTTGGGCTTTTGCCTGATCACCGCTAGCAACTGCTTCCGCAAGCCTTTTTTGTTGCCGCTTCAATCCGGTCAAAACGCTCTTATTCCGGAGTGTGCGTCTCTCAGCTTGTCGCGCTCGCTTAGCAGCAGACCGTGTGTTTGCCATAGTATCAGGTTCGCGAAGAGCGGGAAACTAACATGCCTTTTGGACCTGTCAACTTTGCGCGTTGCGAGTTTCTTCCTGGCTCTTCGGGCGGTTCATCAACGCGTTAAAAACACGTTTGGGCAAGCTCTTTCCGGCCTCTTCGCTTTCGAGATCCGAAAGCGCGTTCCGTTTTGCCTCTTCCCATACCGCTGGGAATCCCGGAGCGCTCGAGATCATAAAGCGTTCTGCTCTCGCAAATATTTCCAGCTCACGCTGCTGCCTGCGATCCGGCAGCTGGTTTAAGCTTGCGACCTTCATCCTCAGGTTCTCATTATTCTGCCGCAGTTCTTGCAGATCCTTTCGCAATCGTCCGGTAGCGTCTGCCTCGAGTTCGAGCTTATCCGAGAGATGGCGCCGAAGGCGGCCAACTTCCCGTTTGGTCTCCCAAAGGCGCAATAAGGTAAACGCGATCGCAATCAGCCCGAGTACGATCCCAACGCCTAGGCCCCAAAAAAAGTGGTTATTCAAGAAGTCCATCGGGAAGAGCGTAAACCGTAATCCGAAGACCGTCTAGACCGTCTAGACCGTTGACGGTTAACCGCGGTCGCATCAGCGACAGCGCTACGTTACGGATAAGTCACAGTTCAATATTTGAAAGCAGCGGTTTGCTGATTCAAACATCGTTACTCTCTTCGCACCGCTTGGAGCACCCATGAGCTCGGCAAACAGTTTGCTGAGAAAGCGGTTCGTCCAGTGGAAAAAAGACTCCCTATGAGAACTACATCGATGTGCCTGACAGGTTTGATTGCTGCGGCCGCCTGGCTAAATACCAGCGTTGCAGAACAAACCACCTCTCCGATCAAACATGTGGTCGTGATATTCCAGGAAAACGTATCTTTCGACCACTATTTCGGAACTTACCCAAATGCCCTGAACCCGCCTGGCGAGCCACCATTTCACGAAACGCCAGGAACACCAAGCGTCAACGGACTCAATGAAACGTTACTGACAAAGAATCCGAATTCGCTCCAGCCACACAGAATTGATCGGTCTCATGTGAACACGGCTGATCAAAACCATAGCTACACGGCGGAGCAACAGGCTTTCGACAAGGGCCTCATGGACAAGTTTGTCCAGTTCACCGGCACACCGGAAGGGACCGGTCCAACCCGAGTGATGGACTACTATGACGGCAACGTGGCCACTGCTCTCTGGAATTACGCTCAGCACTTTGCCATGAGCGACAACTCATATGGAACCGATTTCGGCCCATCAACCGTGGGAGCGCTGAACCTGATCTCCGGTAACACACACGGCGTTGTCAAAGATGTTACCGGCGACACGATTGATGGAACCGTTATCGACGATCCTCAGCCAACGCTCGATAGCGCCACTACGCGTGACAACGTCCAAATGGTCGGCACAAACATTGGCGACCTTCTCAACGCGAAACACCTTACCTGGGGCTGGTTCAACGGCGGGTTCGATAACCCCAAGGCCACGCATACGGGCAGCGACGGGAAACAGAAAACCGATTATATCCCGCACCACGAGCCATTCCAGTACTACGCTCAAACAGCCAACAAAAATCACTTACCGCCCACTTCGGTGTCGGCGATTGGGAAAACCGACCAGGCGAATCACCAATATGATATCACGCGCTTCTTTCAGGCGCTCGATGCAGGATCGCTGCCTGCAGTCAGCTTCCTGAAAGCTCTTGGCTACCAAGACGGCCATGCCGGCTACTCCGATCCGTTGCTGGAACAGCAGTTTCTTGTGAACACAATCAATCGGATTATGGACTCCCCGTTCTGGCGGGACACGGCGATCATTATCGCTTATGATGATTCCGATGGTTGGTATGACCACGTCATGCCACCGATCGTGAATCACTCCCGGACTCAGTTTGATGCGTTAACCGGCCCAGGCACCGCCGGAACAAATCCGCCGCTTGCGGGATTTCGAGGAAGAGCCGGATACGGACCTCGGTTACCGCTGATGGTTATTTCGCCTTTCGCAAAAAAGAACTTCGTCGATCACACGATCAGCGACCAGAGCTCGATTATCCGCTTCATTGAGGACAATTGGAATCTTGGACGGATCGGAAACGGTTCCTTTGATGATTTGGCGGGATCGCTGCTGAACATGTTCGATTTCAGCAAGCAGGATAACGGGCAGGATCGCCGGCTGATTCTTGATCCATCAACCGGCGAACCGCGGGGTTGGTCCAGATAGATCTTTAGAGACGCCAAGAGGGATCTCACGCCGAGACGCGGGAAAATCTCAC
>JBPYFC010000259.1:0-2894 GCA_051984705.1 Chthoniobacterales bacterium
GATCGCGAAGGTGATTTTTGGATTTGTCCCTTCGATTCAACCTAGGACCAATCGAAAGTCTGTCCTTTCTCGGTCTTGTGGCCTTGTGTTTAATCTCTCGGACTACGGTTTACGGATCACCGATGACGGAAATGTTCACGCCGATCGAAAAATGTTCCGCGAAGTTGCTAAAAGCAGTGGCACCCGATCCGACAGCCTTCGTCGCCTGTTCCTAGGACGACGGCAGGAGCCGCCAAGCACACAAGGCATGCTTTAATCCGGTAGCAAACTAACCCTCTATTGAAGGCTTCCATAGCAAACTCTATCTCCTGTTGGCGCTCAAGCTTCATGCTCATGGGTCGTTCCGTTTCTAGGACAGCGAATGGTGCGGAACAGGACTCTATGATCGAGCTAACAGGCCCCGCCGAGGCCGAGTCGAGAATCGGGGGCGTTTTCCATAACTGTTCACAATTTTGCTTCTGTACATTCCTTGTATTGTGCTCGCGCTCGCGCGGCGGGATATGCCTTTGTAAGACGATGAAAGAGAATATTGGAACCTCGGTGGAAGTCGACAACTGTCGTGTCCTACGGGCGTTTGGCCAGGAAGCGCACGTTCTGATAAGTTCTGAACAAACGGGAGACGCCTTTTGCGTGTTGCGGTTTTTCGCTCCGCCGGGCAATGTGACCCCACCGCACGTTCATCATGCAACCGATGAGACATTTCTGATCGAATCCGGGGAAGGGGAGATAAATCGTGGGGGCGAGGTGCTCCGTGTGCGAAAGGGCGACGTCATCTATCTTCCCAAAGGAATTCCTCATGCGCCAAGGGTGACTGGGAACGACGAGGCCGCGGTGGTCGTGCTGTGCGTGCCGGGCGGTTTTGATCGTTTCTTTGCGGCTTGCGCTGAAGAATTCAAAAGAGGAGAGCCTGAAATGCCGGTTCTCGTCAAACTGGCGGCTGAGTATGGAATCGAGTTTCAAAGCGGTCCGCCGTCCTGAAAGCAACCGCGTGCCCTGCAATGCCTGCCAAAGGGTGTCTGGGAAAGGGGAGCTGGGTAGTTTATCTGCTCGGACCGGATTCTATCAAATGATCGGCTTAACGCGTCCGTCAGGCTCATAATCCGGCCTTCGCCAGATAACCTGATTTTTTAATGTTACGTGGCCGCGGTCCCCACGCGGCATTTCACCTCGGCCAACGCGACCGTCCCACGGGCTGGGTCTGGTGCGCTCGCCCTTCGGGTCCCCCAATCTGTCAGCGCGCGGATTATGGTGCTATTGTGGCCGACGGCGTTGCAGGTGGTGCTGGCGTCAGGTTGTAGATCACCATCTGGACCTTCCAAGTATCGCCCTCCCGGACTTTGAGGGACGCAAAGTGGCCCATAAGTTGGTGAGGGCCACAGTCCTCTCCTCGAGGAGCAATCGCACAACTCCATTCTCCGGTTTCCCAGACGCCATTGCCATCGGTACCTACAGAATGAGGAGAAGTTGGATCGCAAGTGGTGTGATGGCTAAAGTAATGCAATGTCTGGAACAGGGCCGCATAATATTTTTCGATCGCCTGCCGACCGTAGACGGTTCCTGTGTCATTCACCAGAACGACGTCCTCCGTGCAGAGTGCAGCTAGAGCGGCTGCGTCGCCCATCAGGAATGCCTCGTCAGACTGCTTGTCGATCGCATGAACCTGCTGAACAATTTGTGGATCTGGCGTGTTTGTTTGTTGAGCCGAGGTTGGCAAAGCAAAGCTGATTGACAATCCCATGAGCGCAACTACCAAGCTTACCTTCATCGTTTCCTCCCGATGTTTACTCTAATATGAGTAATTCACCGAGCGAGTCGCTATCCAAAATCTCGCCGCCTTTAACGTTCAAAGAATTCGAGGATTTAGTCAAAAATACTGAGCGATTTTATGTACTCGGCTGTCGTCTGTCTGAAGCTATTGAGAAAGAATCCTGTGAATACCGTATTCAAGAAGCTTCGATGGCATTTACAAAAGACTTGATGAGCTTGGGGGTATTGAAGCTATCGAGAGTACCGAGGCGTGTGCCTTCGAATCTGGCACGCCTGGCTCAAGCGTAGAACTCTTTCGTTCATAAAAGGTCCTCCGAGATTGTTCTAGACGGGTGATGTCCTTCGCTACGACCGTTCTGGCGTTGGCAGCCTTATTGGGTACGATATGCTAAGCGAAGGGCACTACGGTAGATACTAACCAACCGGAGACTACCTATGGCACGACCGCCTGCCGTCATCAGCGTGCGTCAAGCGTTTACACAGGTATACGTCATTGATCTCGCGGGCGAACTCACGTCATCGACTGAGGTCGGGCTGCTAAATGCGTACCAACAGGTGAGCAAAGATGGCGCTCGTGTAGTAATCCTGAATTTCAGCCACTTGGCGTACAAGAACAGCAGTGGGGTCAAGTTGCTTGTCGCGCTCCTCACGCGTGCCAAGGCGGCAGGGCAGCGTCTCTTTGCTGCGGAGATGAACATCGACTACCGGAACATTTTCCAGGTCACGCAACTGGACCAGGGCATCGCCGTCTATGCCACTGAAGCTGACGCCCTGCAAGCCGCGCACGAGTTGCTGGACACCCCGGGCGCAGCGCCACCGGTGCTGACCCATGGTGTCGAGATCGCCCAACGCCCGGTGAGCACGCGCTCCACCGAAAGCTGGGCTAAGCCGGTCGATCGGCTCAGCATCTCGGAAATACCTGCCGGCGCGCTGAGCCTGAACGTCCAGGGTCGCCGGCTATTCGGGCCGCTGCAGGGCTTTGGCCAAATGTGGCAGAAGACGTATCGCATCGCTCTGCGCAAGCGTGAGCTGACGCCGCAGCAGGTCATTGCAACCTGGAAGGCCAATGTGCCAAGGCTAAAGCCGCCACAAAAGCGGTTTTATCCGAGCTCCCTTGGCATCGCGGC
>JBPYFC010000260.1:0-6461 GCA_051984705.1 Chthoniobacterales bacterium
AGGAGATGACTTTCCCCAACTGGTGCGAAGGTGCGCTGAGTTCCGAAGGTTTCGTGCAGCAGTTGATGCACCAGCCTCCCGACAGTCATCGGTACAGACCGAGAAAAGCGGCGGTCCCATTCGCGGCGACAGCGGAAGACGAGATCAAAGGCGAATGTCGCCGGCGTTTTGACCGCCTTCTCCAGCTCGGACGGAAACCATGCTCGGGTGGAGGGCACCGCTTTGCCGAAATTCAAAAAATACTCATCGAAGGGGAGCTCGGGAGCGACCCGCCTGTTGTGAATACGTGACAACCGTACGGCATCATTTTCCATAGTGCCGCCTGTCGCCGCGTATTTCGATATTGCTGTCGCCAACTGCGGAATTTGAGCTGAACGAAATCGCGTTATTCCGGCGCCTAACAGATCCTCCGCGAAAGTGCTCAGATCGTTAGCAACCAGAGTATTCCCGGCCTGGTCCAGTTCGTATCGTGAAAGAACTAGATTGGTTTGCGCGTGATAAGCGATCTGTAAAAACCGGTCTTCCTGCAGTTGCCGTCGTTCCGGCACTGTTGCCAGAAAGAACCCTTGTTGCCGAAGGCATAGCCGCACGTCATCCGGAAGGACGACGTTTTCCACGATGGCTCGTGGCCACGATTCTGCTAAGGAGTCCGCTAAGAAAACTTCTCCCCACGAGCATCCATGGGCTTTGGCAGGAGTCGTCACAATGACGTTCGCATAGCGATTGGAGGCCCCGGGATGCTGTTGTCTTGCCTGCACCGAAAGCAGTTTTTGGGTGAACTCAAGAAAACGTCTGGACGACAATTGCAGTCCAAACAAGAGACGACTGATTTCCTGGGAAACGGCTCCCAGTCCTTCGGAGCCGGAGAAGTCTGTCGCCAGCTCCACTCTGCCAGTTAGCTGGGCAAGGCCTTGGATTGTATTTGTCCATCTTCTGCGCAGCTCCTCCCAATCTGCCTGGAGAGGCCATTCCTGCAGCAGCGATTCCAGCTCGCCTAACCAGGCGAAGCGTTCACGGAATTCCTCATCGATTAACCCAGAACGAATTTGTCGTTCGTCGAATACGCGGAAGAGAGCTTTGCGGAATGCGGAGTAGTCGCGTGAAAACAACAGCTCAACAATTTTAAGCAGCGTTTCAGGAGGTCGATCTTGGCTAAGATATTTTGCGACCAACGTCTGGATTTCTGCAGTCGTTGGCATCGGTTGCCGCTCGCGGAATTCGTCGGCTACAGCGATTCCTATTGAGACTAACCGATCAACCAGCGCGGCCCCGGTCGATGAATTCTCCGGAACAACTACAACGACATCGTTTGCTCCTTCTACCAGTGCTCCTGCGACAGATTGTGCCAGCGCTTCGACCTGATCGCTCCATCGATCGCCAACCAAAATCTCTGGCCGAATACAATCAGGCTCACCGCCACCCCACCAATGCGCGATGAATGATTCATAAGGCCGGCGGGCGTCGCCGGTCGGACAGACTGTTATCTGCGCATCCAGTTTTTTCTCCAAGTCAGAGATCCAAGAGAAACTAGCGGTCTCGCTTTGGATCGGTTGAGCGAGCCATACGTCTGTCTCGTTTGCGTGTGCCGATGCGGCGCAAAGCAGATCGAGATTTCGGTACTCGTCGGCATCCAACCCATAGATGCCGAGGCTCAACTCTCCTTGCTGGCTGACGCGTTCCAGTAGGATTGTGTCTGCTTCGGCTTTCCAAAACTCCGACTCGACCAAACCTGTCAGGGCGGAACGGACATTTGTCGGAACTCGCAAAAGCGCGAATGCCTGATCGAGACTATGCTGGCCGAGCCAGCCGCAGGTCGAGAGCTCGTCCAGCGCACCGAGCAGTTGATGCGCATTCAGGTTGCTTGTTTCACCTAGCGCTGTCTGGAGCAGAAGTTCAATCGCTTCCCGGCCAAACGATGCGGTCGGCAAATCGTAGGCAGCGTACAACCTGCGCCGCAGTGTACGCAGATCCATAAATTGAACACCAAATAGCTTGCTTCCCTGACGAAGCGCGATTTTGCGAATCCAATTCGCTTGCACGAAGGATCCGGTTACCAGCCAGGTTGAGTGTCTGGAAAAGTTGGCGGCGGACTCCTTTTCTAACCATGGCCGAAGGCTCGCTTCCCAGGCATCGAATGCGTGATTGAACAGATGAATTCGGTTCATGAAGGAGTGCGAGTGTGAGTGCGGGCGCGAGTGTAGAACGCTCCTACCGGCACTATTTGAGCCTTCTTAGCACGATCTCTTCCACGGCTTCGCAGTGTGCGTTGTAAGTGTCGAGAAATTCGGCCCGACCGGGAAAGCCCATACGGACAGCCAGACGGCGTTGCTCGAGCTCGGTCGATGGCAGCTCGGAAATTGAGCGATTATTTGCCCGACGTAACACGGACTCGACTCGCCGGAAAAAATCGTAGGCTGTCTTCAAGGTCCGGCTCTCGATTTCTGTGAGGATGTTCTCCAGCTTACCGATGGCATTCCGCGTATTGGTTTCCCTAATTTTGTTTTGCATCTGAAGAGACTGAACAACAAACTCGATAGCGATAAGCCCGCCACGTCCCGCTTTGAACTGACCTTCACCCTTTCCCCTTTCTTTTACGATCCGCTCGTACATTTTGTCGATATGCTGTTTGAGTTCGGGCTCATCACATGCTCGGGACCAGACCGCATCGATCGTTGTAGCAACGGCTTCTTGCTCGGGTCCACATAACACGCGAGCCTTCGTTAAAGCTTGCGCCTCCCAAAATTGTGCTCTCCCGGCAAAATAGGTTTCGTAGGTTGTACGCGTCACGACCAGCGGCCCATTCTCACCTTCCGGTCGCAGCCGGGTATCGAGCGGAAATATTCTTCCCTCAGCGGTTTTGGTTGCCATCGCGTCAATGAGTGCACCGGCTGGCGCTGGTGTTTCGCCGATGAAGACCACATCCAAATCAGCTCCGTACAACAATTCGCGTCCACCGAATTTTCCCAGCGCAATGATGGTCAACTCCTGCGCCCCTTGAATTTGTCGGCAACAATATTCCAGACAAGCCTCCGCCAAAGCAGTCATCTCGAGCTGGAGCTCTTCTTGCGAACCGGTGTTCAAGACATCACGCAACAAGATTCTGCCTGCTTCGGCGCGGCGATAAACTCTGACCCAATCTAAGACTGGCAAATCTTCCTCCCGTCGATCGAGTCCCTGAAGAAATTGTTCTTTGGCCGCTGAAACCGCTAAATTCCTGCCTCGTGCGATTTCTTCGATGAATTGTGGTCGCCTGATCACTATGTCGCTGAACAACGGGCTCGCATCGAACAGCCGAACCAAGAGCTCCAGAAGTTTCGGATTCGTTAACAGAGTCTCGAAGAGTAGGCCACGGATGCCGTATGCATCGACGAACCGGATGAATCGGTGAAGCACGGCGTCCGGGTCGGCTAGCTTGCTGCACCAACGCAGTAGTTCCGGTTCAAGTTTCGCATAAAGCCGACGCGTTCGCGGAGCCACATGCACCCGGGAGGAGGACCCCTCGCGCAACGCAACCAGAGATTTGGCGGCGCCGTCTGGATCTTCAAAGGAAGCCAAAGCGCTCTTGACGTGATCGACTTCGTGGAGGCGCCTCCTCAACAGTCGATGAAAGGTCGATCGAACCGAGACCGTGCGCGTTTCCAGCGCACGCGAGAACGCCTCAACGTCCGAGTACCCCATCGCTTTGGCAACGCCGGTCCACTGTTCCTGGCGAGCTGGAAGAATATGGGTTTGCCGCTCGTGCTCAATTTGAAGTCGATGTTCAACCCCACGCAGAAAAACATACGCGTCGCGCAACCCTGCAACCTGATCGCGCGGCAAGAGATCCAGCTGCTCGATTGCAGCAAGCGCCTTGAGTGTGTTGCGCTCCTGCAAAAACGCATTCCTTGCTCCGTGCAGAAGCTGCAACGTCTGCACGATAAATTCGATCTCTCGAATTCCTCCGTATCCAAGTTTCACATTTCGATGCAGATCCTCAGCGCCGACCAGGTCGCGTTCGATTCGTGCCTTGAGCTCTGCAATCTCGTCCAGCAGGTCGCCGGAAAGAGTGCGCGGAAAGATAAATGGCTGCAGTCGTTGATTGAACTCGTAGAGCAATTCCTGGTCGCCACAGATACCGCGAGCTTTGATCAAAGCCATTCGTTCCCACGTCTCGCCGTAACCGGCGTAGTAGTTCTCCAAGCTTGCAAACGAACTAGCGAGCGGACCGGAAGTACCTTCCGGCCGTAAGCGGAGATCAATCCGAAACAAGACTTCTGCACCGCTCGTCGAAAATATTTCAATGATCTTTTCAGCAAGCCGCGCGTAAAACTCGTGGTGAGTAAAGCGGGGGTTGATATGGCCGTCCTGGCCATAGAAAAAAATGAGGTCGATATCTGAACTGTAGTTGAGTTCCGTGCCGCCGAATTTACCCATGGCGAGAATGCCGAAACCGGTGTCCGGTCTTCCCCACTTTTCCCCCAGAGCGTTCAGGCAAGTTCTGTATACCTCCGAGACGCAACATTCGGCGACAGAAGTGATATCGCGCGTTGTCTCCGGAAAACTAGCTAAGCCGGCCATTTCCCGGTACGCGATCCGGAGCATTTCCGCCGATTTCCACGCCCGAAGCTCCTGGAACGACAGATCATCTTTCGCGACGGCTCTTCTTTGGGACCGACTGTTGGTGTCGCGCGGCCTTTGCACGTCAGAGTGGGCCAGCCACTCGAGTAGCTCCGGCCGTTTCAGTATCTTTGTTAAGGAAACCGGTGATACGGTCAGGAAATTCAGCAATGCGATCCCTTGATCAGGGAACGCCTCGAGGCTCTTCGGCAAGTCAGGACATATCAATGCCAGGGCATCGAAGACCTTAGGAGCCTCAGTAGGAATCCAGAGATTCGGATTTTTGGCAAGTACTTCGTTCCACTCCATCTCTTCTAGGAAAAAGAATACAGGAGACAGAATACAGGAGACAGCAGGTTTTTAAACGCCGACATCGCCGGCTGCGCCAAGGGGGATCTCACGCAAAGACGCCAAGACGCAAAGGTTAAGAAGGACTCGGTAAAATCGTCCTCGAACTCGAGAGAGCGTGGATAAGCCATGGCTCGTTTCGGTTCCGGCTCAAGTGTTCTGACCTCTCCTACCTTTGCGTCTTGGCGTCTTTGCGTGACATCCATTTCCGCGTCTTGGCGTCTTTGCGTGAGATCCTTCTTTGGCGCCTTTGGGTGAGATCCCCCTTGGCGTTCCCAGCGTTCGCAATCTTCTGCTTGTTCAGCGAACGCTTTCCCGTTAGCCTCATTCTTTTTTAGAGCCGCAAACATCTGTTGATTCTTGCGTAAAATTCCTAATCCTTTCGGGCCCTCGAAAGAGCGGCTATTCAATACGTATGTCGATAAGCGCTTGAGCGCTTATCCGACATCCGGCATTTTTGTGAATCGCGTAGTAAAGCCAGTATTAAAGCCAGTATTGATCGTAATCGGGGTCCTCGCCTGTTTGGCGGGGCTGGCGCTGCTCGCAATTAATCTTTACGTCCAGTCACCTGGCACCCAGATGCGGTTGCGCAAAGCAGCTAGCGAAAGTTTAGGGTATCCCCTCTCCGTTTTTCGGATCTCGTTTGTTCCGTTTGATGGTTTCCATTTTCAGGATGTTACCATTGAGAATCCGGCAACGGGAAAGCCGCTAATGAAGGCGCACGATCTAAAAATCGCTTGCGCCTACCTTCCACTGCTTCGGAAGAAGCTGATCATTCGCGAAATCGTCCTTACCGGCGCCGACTTGCGGATTCCGACACGTCACAATCTGGAACCACAAACTGCCGTGCCCGAATCGGCTGCCGCACCCCAAATACATGAGACTCCGTCGGCAAAACCTTCGCCCGCCCCATCGGTCCCCGCTTCGCACACCGAGACGCCACGTCCAAAAACTCTTCAGGCACCGAAAAACTTTTGGGTAGAGATCAGAAAATTTAAGATCAAGCAGAGCGCAATTTATTTGATGGGCCCGGACAACACGCCAGAGGTAGCGCTTCGTGACGTCGATAGTTCGCTCTGGCTACACAAGGGAGAGTACCTGGGAAAACTGAACATCTCCGGAGTAACGCTTTCTGATTCGTTCAATTTTGAAGATGCTTCGTCCATGATACGCTGCTCCACGCGCTCGATCGATTTCAGTGATTTAACTGCTTCGATCTCCGGGGGAGACATTCATGGACACTTTCATGTCGATCTCACACGGCCTGACCGCCCGTATCAGCTCAACCTTGAAGTCGCCCGAGTCAACGTGAACGAGGTGATGAATCGCGCGGGGGGGATCCTGGACCGCGCGCATGGCACCCTTGAAGGAAAGTTCGAGCTAAGCGGTTCTTTGAAGGACGCTTCTCAGGCAGTCGGTAACGGTAATCTCGAGGTAAAAGAGGGTTATCTAGATCAGTATCCTGTCCTTCAGGAGATCGGGCGTTGGACCCAAATCGACGAGCTGCAACGGTTAAA
>JBPYFC010000261.1:0-5091 GCA_051984705.1 Chthoniobacterales bacterium
GCGTTGACAGGATCGCATGGATGTTTCTTTATGGGGTTTGAAAGGGGCGGAATCGCCGCTGCTGTACGGGAGAGAAATTCGCGCCGAAGATGCGCTCCGAAATTTTTGGAGCATGGTTTCGGTATAATAGGGAAACCCTGAAAGCTTTCGGGGTTGGGTTCAAACGCGCACCTTTAATCGAGCTTGCGTGGGTCTTGTTTCAATTATGTCCAAAGAACCTGAAGAATTTCCAACCGTTGAAGGCCAGTACCAGATGACCAAGACCTGGTCGATCAATCTGCCGGAGCAATATCAGAGACGATTCGCCGACGGTAACATGGCTCTTACCCGGCCAGGGATGATCCATTGGCTTGCCGTATGGAATTTTGCCGAGGATCAGACAGCCGAATCAACGCTCTCATGGGTCAAGCGCGATAAACCGCCGGAAGTCGCGCAAGAATTCGAACCGAATCGGTCCGGGTACCGATGTTGGGGATATCTGCAGTTGGAAAAAACCGATCAAACGGCGCGCTGGGCTTTCTATTCGTACACGATCGGCAAGACCGGCTACGTGCAGATGGCCACCTATCTCGATGACGAGAAAGACCTGGATAAAGCGCTGCGAATCTGGAACAGCTTGAGTGAGCGGGCAGCATAAGTTGGAGTTGGATCAATTAACCATTGTTTCCGGCGGCCAAACCGGCGCTGACCGCGCTGCTCTGGATTGGGCGCTAGCTCACGGAGTGAACTGCGGCGGCTGGTGCCCCAAAGGCCGCCTGGCCGAAGACGGCCCGATTGATCTTAAATATCCACTGAAAGAAACACCATCCGAGTCGTACTCAGAACGAACCGAATGGAACGTCAGAGACAGCGACGCCACCGTCGTCTTTTCAATCACACTTGAATTATCTGGCGGATCAAAAGAGACGCTCGAGTTCGCGCACAAGCATGATAAGCCCTGTCTTCATCTTCATTCTGGGCTCCCAGACGCCTCCGAACGACTCCGAGCATTCTTAGAAAAGAATAAGGTAAAAGTCCTGAACGTTGCCGGACCGAGAAGCAGCCACGAATCAACAATCGGTGCATTTGTTCAGTGGATGCTCAAGGAGATTATTCGAAAGCGCCAGAGATGAATTAGGATATCATTGATTCTCGACAATTCTCGCTAGGGGCGAGCGTAATTTGCCGATCAGAACTTAATTGAAATGCGAGTTGCTGTGTCCCGCTGCCAGTGCGCTCATGGATCGATCTCTGTCGTCAAAAAGGGTATGTACCTTACTGAGGGCGACGCGGGACGCATGGATTGAAACAATCGCAGCGCATCCTCGGCTTCGCTCACAATGCTGGCCAAACGAGAATATTCTCCTTGGCCACCGCTCTCTAGCATATCACGCAGGATTAGAAGCCCAGATCCAAGGTATTGACACGCCTCATCATAGGATCCCTCAAATCCATAACACTCTCCCAGGTTGGCTAATCCAGCTCCAAACAGCTGCCTTCGAAAGGGATCCGGCTTTTTCTCGAAGCACTTTTGCCAGGCATCGAGTGCCTGTGCCGCGTATACGCGTGCTTCGGGCCAGTCACGAGTAGCAACAGCTACTTCCAGTCTCGCACTGCAAACCCGCCCACGTCGCTCCCAATTCTCTATTTCATCCTTGGAATCCGCTTCGAGCCTCTTGGCCAGAGGCTCAAGCTCTCCTACGTCAATCTGTCTGGCAGCATCAGGATTGCCAACCTCAGAATAACAATGACTTAGGGCGAACCCGTTCTCGAAGAGATCTCTATTAAGCCGCGGGTCCTTCGCTCTTCGGGCACTCAGTGCTGTTCCAATGCGACGCTCCTCTTCAAACAGAGAGATTGCAGCCTTAGGATTGTAATTATACGTTTCGTAAATTCCAGAGGAGTACAAAGCCCGCATTAAGCGGTATTCCGCATCGAAATTATCCGGATCATCTTCGCAACGCTTTCGAAGATCGCTTATCGATTGATCTAAACTTTGCCGAATGGATCCATCTCTATCCTTGTCATTAGTCCGGAAGGCTACGTCGCTCCAAGCCGCAGTCGCAGCCTCAAGCTGCGATCGTAGGCGCGCGTCTCTGGGAGATTTATCAACCGCCATCCGTCGGATTGCCAAACTGCGCTCGATGGGCTCCCGGGCGAGGTCTTCCTTATAGCCAAAATCATAAAACGATCCAAGATCCTGAAGCGCAGTTGCATAAGCATCGACGACCTCAGCGTCATCGGGATGTCGCGCATAGATGGCTTCTCCATGGCCGACGGCACGCTTCAAAAGGCGCTCGACCTCGTCGTCTGATGTCGAACCTCTAAGAAGGTCGCCCTTCAGTGCAGTTGCTCGGCAAAGTAGAAGTTCCAATTTCTCTCGATTAGTCTTCTCCTTTTGCGCGTCCAAAACCTGGAGATTTTCGAGTGCCTCGTTCGTGCAGTTACCAGCCTCGCGGTTAGCGTCGTCACGCAGAATTTGCCCTTTTGCAATTAGAACCTCTGCTAATAATAACCCGCCACGCTCGCGTCTCGCTCCAGCGTTTTGCAGTTCTCGCGCGAGTATCTCTGCCCCGCTGACTTTTACAAGCGCCTCCGCTCTTTCTCCCAAATCTAAAAGTACAGCGGCTAGTCTTAGCATGGTGCGGATCGATCCTTCAGCTTGCGCGATTCCCTGCTCAGTGGCGAAGCGACCGGCAGGCTCTCTTGTCTGAAGTCGATCAAAAATAGCAGAAACTTTCTTCAGCAGTTCGAGTCGCGATTTGGCCGGTGCCGAGAGGGTCTCCAACGCTGTCGCAAAGTCATCGATCATTGTTTGCGCGCTCAAAACAGCGAGGCGCCGCTGTTCTCGTGCGTAGTCACTTTGTCGCCGCACGACGTTGCCATACCACAGGGTCGTTGCAAGCGCCCCGACCGCCACCAGCATAGCCACAGCGGAAGCAACCGCTGTTCCGGGATGCCGCTGGATCAATTTTTGGACTCGGTAAAGAACCTGATTGCCGCGTATCGAGATCGGCCGGCGATCGAGACAGCATTGGATATCATCGATCAAGTACTCAACGCTCGAATATCGGGCTTCAGCCGTTCGACTTAAGGCCTTGTGCACAATGAGCTCAAGCTCACGAATCAGCTGTCGGGCTGCCCAACCACCCGCCAAACTTGATCGCTCAGTTTGGGCAAACCGAATCTTTGGCTCGCCTCGATATATGCGTTCGATGACATCGAACCCCCTACTGGTTCCATCCGGGTCAAATGGGTGTGTCCCACTGACCAACTCGCAAAGAATAATCCCGAGCGCAAAGACATCAGTCGCTGTTGTGACGATGCCATTTCTGATTTGCTCTGGACTGCTGTATCGCAAGGAACAAGGCCAAAGAGTCTGTGTCTGGTAACCGTTGTCGCCAGCTTCAGCAAGCAAACGAGCTATTCCAAAATCGAGCAAATGCGGCATGCCGTCATCGCTGACCAAAATATTAGATGGCTTTAGATCACAATGGACAACCAGGTTCCTGTGAGCATAAGCAACTCCTTCGCAAACCCTGCAAAAGACCTCTAGGCGCGATTTGAGATCCAACGACTGGCAATACCGATCAATCGGCTGGCCCTCGACATAGTCGAGGGCAAAATAAGGCGTTCCGTCCTCAAGAACTCCGCTCTCCAGCAGCCGAGCGATCGCCGGATGATTCAATCCCGCCACAATTCTCCGTTCCGCTCTGAAACGCTTCCTGAGGCGCTCCATATCCGCGCTGCTTCTGATCAACTTAACCGCGGCAACCTGTCTAAGCGTCGGATCGTCTTTTCCAGTTCGCTCGGCCAGATAGATTTCTCCCATCCCGCCGCAACCGATTTTCTGAATAACCGTCCATGAATCGATTTGGCTGCCGGCGGCCAGTCGGCGCCCATCCACGTCCATTTGATGCTCGGCCAGTGGGTCAATCAGCCTTTCGAGAAACGAATCACCCTGAATATCGTGCTCCAGCAAAGAGAGCAACTCGGCGCGAATTCGGGCATTTCCATTGCATGCTTGTTCAATCCATGGACCACGTTTTGCTGGCTCTAGATCGACTGCTTGCTCAAACAACTCTTTTATCCGCGACCACTCGGAATGAATGGTGGTCCTCGTGTTGGCGTCAGTGCTACTCATAGCCTTCCCGTTTTCAGTGGCGTTACGAAATTGTTTGATCTTCTAATCCAAATCAAGATGCCCTTACAAGTATTTGCAGTTTTCTGTTCAGCGCTTCTTCAAGCTTCTGGCTGAACGTGTCGGGTCACGCTCCGACACAGTTTTGTAACTCCCGTACCCGCCCTATTTGCTAGGTGTGAGGTTCCCAACCGGCAGCCGAACACCGGCAGCGTCCCCGCCTGACAGGATTTGAACCGCGAGTTTGCAGAAAAATGAGATGCGAGGGCGAAGAATCTGACTAGCTGGTCAGATATCCTCAGACCCGCACCCTAGCCTTGAGAGGAGGAGCAGTTCAGATGGCGCGTAATCCTGACCAAAACACCTGACTTTTCTGAGCATCGGGAGTCGTTCAACGCTGACCGCCGGAAAGCCACGCCGCAGCTGCGAAGCATAAAAAGATCGCAATCGAAAACACGACCGGGACGATGAAGAAATAACGCCAACTCAGGCAGGCGATCACGGCAAAACAGACAGCGAACACCCACGCGCTAATGCGCATAGCCGAGAGGATCTCAGATGGAAGGCTCCCAAATTGCCAGGCGATGATGGAAGCGAACAGCATTAATACGGTGACGAACAGCCCGAAGCCCACGAAGAAGTCCCAATACGTGCGGTCGGCCCCGTTGGCGTTGAAGTGAATGGATTTCATGGACTGCACCAGAGAATCCACACCCCAGGTGGGGTCGATCTGACGGAAGCCGAATGTGTGGCCTATGGCAAAAAGCACCAGAAGAATCGAGGAGATCCGATAGAGCAATGACGCTTTCATGGTTCAATTCGTACACCTCCGCAAACTTCTACGGCAATGGATTCAACGCATAGTCTACAGGCACGGATGCAAGCTACCGCCTGCGCCTGGGTAACGCCCAGATTTGGATGATATTGCCCCGAAGAACCATTTCCGGCGGGAGAAAAAGTATTCCTTATAT
>JBPYFC010000262.1:0-3605 GCA_051984705.1 Chthoniobacterales bacterium
AGCTGCGAGAATTGCATATCCGGAACACCTGAACCCGCGCCTTCAGCCCCGAAAACTTTCGGGGTTAACCGTCTTCCGTCAACCGTTGCCGTTTTGCGTTTGGCGTTTGGCGCGCTGGAGAGCTACCACACGCACGAGGCCGAGCTGAAGCTCGGCCCTACCGATCATATCGGCTGGATCAGCCGTGGAAATATCGACGCATCCGTTCGCGAAACGCCAAACGCGAAACACAGAACGGAACGGTGGACCGTCGACGGTGGACTGTTGACGGTTAACCCCGAAAGTTTTCGGGGCTGTATGCGCGGCTACTGGGGCTTGGAAGCCGATGCGCTCGGCTTGGAGTTTGCCTTCGTGTCCCCGGCCTTCTTATCGGCACTCTTTGTTTGAGTAGCCGCTTTTTCACCTTGGTCAGATGCCGCGCCGGACTTGCCGTTATCTTTCTTGATATTGAGAAGCTCTACATCAAAAACCAAAGTAGATCCTGGAGCGATATCTTCTCCGGCTCCTTCGTCACCATAAGCTAGATCCGACGGGATATAGAGCTGCCATTTCGAACCAACTGGCATCAGCTTAAGCGCCTCGGACCATCCCTTAATAACTCCGCTGACCGGAAAACTGACAGGACCACCGTTCTTGGCTGAGCTATCGAACTCTTTTCCGTCGATGGTCGTGCCACGATAATTTGTCTCCACAAAATCACTGTCCTTCGGCTTGTCTCCCGTCCCTTCCTTAATAACCTTATACTGCAGTCCGCTTGCTGTTATTTTTACTCCGTCTTTCTTGCTGTTTTCGTCCAGGAACTTCTTGCCGTCCGCTTTGTTCTTTTCTGCTACGGCTTTCATCTCCTGCTGCTTCTTACTCATCGCGGCCTGCTGCTTTTCCATCAGCTGCTTTTGGAACGCCTGCAGAGTCGCCTGCAGCTCCTGGTCGCTCATGGCAATTGGCTTGTTGCTGAGCACATCGGTGATGCCCTGGGTGAGCGTTCCTTGATTCAGTTCCAATTGAAGTCGTTGAAGTGTCCGACCGATGTCTACGCCGATGCTGTAACTGACCTTGTCCTTGTCATCTTTGAAGGCGGAACCGGTCGCTGGAGCACTTGCAGAGGGACTGGCGGCAGGGCCGGCAGCCTGAGCGGCTGGACCGGAGTTCGGGTTGTTGTCCTGGGCACAGACAACTAGAGCAGATGATATCCAAAGCGCCGCGAGGGAGATCCATTTCTTCATACTTCCGGCCAGCCTCAACGCAAAGCCAAGAGCCTGCAACCCCTTTTTACTAGGGGACAGGGGGACAAAGAATACAGGAGACGGGAGACAGAATACAGGAGGGCGCCACTCCTGTCTCCTGTATTCCCTAGTCACTTTCATCCTGCATCGAATCCTCGTCCGACTGGTCGGATTCGTCTTTGCCCTTCTTAGATTCTTCGCCGAACACGCCGCGCAGAAGTTCGCCAATCATCGGGGCCGCGACTTCTCCTCCATGCGCTTTTTCTCCAGGCGCTCCCTCATAAAGCGCGGCAAAGGCATACTGCGGTTTATCAGCCGGCGCGAAGCCGGCAAACCAGGCGGCAGTTCGCTCTTTGTTTTTAGGCCCCCATTGCGCGGTACCTGTTTTGCCGGCGACCTTGACGCCTTTAACTGCCGCCTCTCCACCGGTTCCGTCGTTGACCACAGCGGTCATACCGCGCCGCAATTCTTCCATGGTCACCGGGCCAAGGTGCAAAATCGCTTTTGCTCGAGGGCTGTAGGTATAAACAACCTCGTTGTTGAGTGTCTGCACCTGACGCACGATGCGGCTCTGGTACAAAATACCGCCGTTCGCGATTGCGGCCATGGCTTGGGCCATTTGCAGCGGTGAAACCAGTATATCTCCTTGTCCAATCGCGAAGTTGGCGAGGTCGCCACCCATAAAATGGCGATGGTATGTCTGCTGCATGTATTCTTCCGTAGGAATTCTGCCTTCTGCTTCGCCATTCAGAAGAATGCCAGTCCGCTTGCCCAGCCCGAGCCGAATGGCCCAATCAACCATGGCCGGTGCACCCAACTTCTGGCCTACCCGATAAAACCAGGTATCACACGACTGAGCCAGAGCCTGTCTAAAATTCAGTTCTCCGCCTTCCTTCTTTTTCCAATTGTGAAATACTCGGTCCCCGATCTGCAACGACGACGGACAATCGAATTCATCAGTAGGGTCAATCGTGTGGGTTTCGAATGCAGCCACTCCAACGAATACCTTGAATGTCGAGCCTGCAGGATAGGCGGACCGATACGCGCGAGGCAGCATCGGAATGTTGGGGTCGCTTTGTATTTTAGCCAATTTTTCCTGTGAAATCGCTGGCACGAAATCGTTCGGATCAATCATTGGCCAGGAGGCCAGTGCAAGAATCTCGCCCGTGTTCGGGTCGATCACGACCATCGCACCGCGTTTCGCCCTTTTCTGGAGGATCCGCTCGGCTTCTTTCTGCAGATCGAGATCAATCGTAGTTACCAGATTATATCCCGGTTCCGGGGGTGCAGAGATCCTTTCTCCCGTTTTATTCCCGTCCTTGTCGAAGGTTAAAGTCAATTGCCCCGCCTTACCGCGTAACTGATCGTCAAAAGTCTGCTCCAATCCTTCTCGGCCTTCGCTATCGGGCCAGAGCGGCTCGTTGTTCTGCAGAACTCGGGTGCTGCCTCTTCCAAGGCGCCCGGTGTACCCGACCACATGGCCGGCAACGTGACCTTGCGGATAGGTACGTGTGTAGGTTGGACGCAAAACCAGCCCACTCGGAAGCTTCCCTTGAAGTTTAGTCACCTCTTCCTGAGGAACGTCGGTAGCAATATCAAACGGTATGACTCCTCGATTCCGGTAGTGCTGAATCGCGGCATCCACCGAGACATCAATCCGGCGTTTGGTCAGTCCCCGAGCAATAGTCAAACGGCTATTCACGAAGTCAGTGATCTGCCGATCGGAAAAATCGAGCGGCGTAGAAAATACGATGCTCAAATTATAGCTGACTCTTGTCTGAGCGAGTGGAACGCCGTTTCGATCGGCAATCTGCCCTCTGGGCGCGGGGATCGAAAGAACATAGGTTGCAGCTTGTCGCTGCGTTTCCCAGCTCGGTTTAATAGCGGTCTCTTGCGAATCCGCTCTTGGAGCCAATGCGATCGCGATCAAACAACTGCCCGCTAAGAGCCGATTACCCATGGAGGTGGCTACCACAGCGTCGAAGCAACGCAAGCAGTTTGTGGAAGGGGCCATCCCGCTAAGACGCGACGAAGCTCGCACAAAGACGCAAAGATGGATCTCACGCAAAGGCGCCAAGACGCAAACCTTTTGAATTTTGAAGAGAAGCCGGTTTCTCGCCGACAGCAGCGCTTGTTGCGAAAGCCAGCCGAAGGTAGCCATCGCACGTGACCGGTAGGGCGAATCTTGCTGAGCCATGGACCACAGGATGCATTGCCCGCAGGCAGCCTTGACGACTGCGTGCTTCTTCCCAAACACTCTTAACCTTTGCGTCTTGGCGTCTTGGCGTGAGATCCTTCTTTCCGCCTTGGCGTGTTGTCCCCCTCACCGATTCAGAAAACCCTTAATCGTCTCCGCCAGCTTTTCGCCAATCCCCTCTACCT
>JBPYFC010000263.1:0-3429 GCA_051984705.1 Chthoniobacterales bacterium
ACGCCCCTCGTACGTTCTGGAACAGTATCAACGCTGGATCAGTTCACGGGCAGCAGACAATCGCAGAACCAACGTGAATATCGCCCCACGCGATTTCGCTATGCTTTTGGAGGTGTTCCGCATCTACCTGAGTGCACGAGCATTCCTTCTTCTGCAAGTGCTGGCGGGCGGCCTAGTTGCCATCGTTTGTTGGCTCGGTCGGGACTGGCCGGAGAATCGGCGACTTGTTTGTTTATTAACACTTGCGAGTTGCTGGATGCTCCTGTTCGGCCCTTCTACAGAGTCAGCGACCTATGTCGTGCTCGCGCCGGCGGTTGTGCTAGCGCTGGTGCAAGCTTTTCAGCAAGAGGTGCCACTATGGATGCGTGTTCTTTTGCTTACTTCTTTTGTCGTACTTCTGTTGGGCCTCACCGCGAACAGTTTTCTGCACCTGGAGAAGGGCGTGTATTCGATGTCAGTCCAACCTTTCGGCGCGCTCCTGTTTACGATTTTTGCTTTGCCGTGGCTGACAACCAACCGTTTTTGGCCAGGCAACAACGGTTAGGTCTCCAGTCTTGCGTCGACCGTCAACCGTTCTTTATGCGGCATTCCGAACGTGGAAACAAACAGCGGTAGACGGTAGACGGGAAACCGTAGACTCTTAACCGCGCCCCGATGGGGCGCGACTAGGGCCGTACAACCCAGATCTCTACAGCCCTATTCTTGTCAGGGTTTGTCTTATCAAAGATGTCGGATCCGCCTAGACCGACGGCGCGCATCAAATTACTGAGCTTGGTACGACTCTGAAGAAGCTTCACCAGATTTTCTGCGCGCAGACGAGAGATTTCCAGATTCTTTGTTTCGTTGCCTTTCAAGTCAGCGTAACCAACAAGAACAAGTACAACTGTTGGATCATCAAAAATCTTAGCGATTTCCGGACGCGAGAGAGACTCAACTAAGTACTTTGTCTGAAACGCGTTGGGAGCCGTTTGACCCGCCCCAAACGGTACGATTGCCAGCTTGGTGAAACCGCGTGCCCGTTCGACTTGCGCATACAGTTCGTCTTTCTCCTTTTGGGTCAGATTTCTCATCATGTCGATCCGGGCCAGCACTTCCTTGCGCGTTGCATCTTCCTCCTGCCGGTTAGCAACGACTGGAGGTGGTGTAGCTTCCGAATCAGGCAGCACATTCAAATGGCCACCTGCTTTGGCTTCGTCAGTCCTGGGCGAAGCCGATAGCTCTGGTCTCGCAGCGGGAGTAGGCGGAGGCGGCGTCATCGAAACGGCTGGCGATTCTGCGAGGGAGGGCGATCCTTCAATCGGAGAGGGAGACTCCAGAGCCTCAGCCAGCGTCACAGAAGGCGCCGGTGTGCGCTCCAGAGTATTCTCTGGTTGAGGTGTCGCCTCAACAACTGTTTCTGTCGGAACCGGTGACGCTCTGGGAGTCGCTTGAGCAGGTAAAGGCGCGTATTCCTGTGCCCCTTTCTGCAAAGACCGACTAACGATCAATACCGTCGCGAAAAGCACTGCAGCAAAAAGGAAGAAAAGCAAGCCGACCAGGAACAAGACCCCCTGGGACGCGGTTTTTGCTGGGCGTCTGCTTCGCGGGTTTTGTAACGGTTTCGGGCGAGAATTTGCCATACAAGCGAGAGCTCAGTTTGCCAGCCGCCCTCGGCACTGTCCAACCAGTATGCTCCATGACAAGGAATTTCGAGAAGGCGCCCTTGCTTGCATGCCGCACGAAGTCGCGATAAATCGCAGCCTTGTGCAGTCGCTACTGCTCGAAACTCCCTGCAGATTATCGGATCTTGTCTAAGAGAAGCTCTTTCAGGTCCGCAATTGGAACACGTTCCTGCTTCATGGTATCGCGGTCCCGCAATGTAACAGTGTCTCGTTGTTCCGGGCCGTTTTCACCAATCGTATCGAAATCGACGGTCACACCGAAGGGAGTTCCTGCTTCGTCCTGCCGCCGGTAGCGCCGGCCAATTGCTCCCGACTCATCGTAAAAAACCATCATATACGGTTTGAGGGAATCGGCGATCTCGCGGCTTTTCTGAACCAGCTGCGGGTTGTTCTTTAAAAGTGGAAAAACGCCGCATTTGATCGGAGCCATCCTCGGATGGAATCGGAGGACGGTTCTCAGTTCAGCTTTGCCGTTCTCGCCAATGACTGTTTCCTCTGCAAACGCGGCGCAGATCAGCGCGAGCACCGTTCGATCGACACCAGCACTAGGCTCAACCACGTGCGGAACGAAGCGGCGTTTGGTCTCTTCGTCGTAGTAATCCAGAGGCTTACCGCTCGCATTCTGGTGCTGCGTCAAGTCATAGTCGGTTCGATAAGCGACGCCCTCGAGCTCCTGGACTCCGAAAGGGAACTGGAACTCGATGTCATAGGTACCTTTGGAATAGTGCGCACATTCTTCGGGAGGGATCCGGTGTACATGAATCAACTCTCGGGGAATGCCGATATCGTCGTAAAACTTCAGGCGTTCTTGAAGCCAGTATTCCAATAATTTGAACCCATCTTCCGGTTGACAGAAATATTCCAACTCCATCTGTTCGAACTCCCTCGAGCGAAATGTGTAGTTGCGAGGATTGATTTCGTTCCGAAACGCCTTCCCAATTTGCGCAATGCCGAACGGCAGCTTCTTGCGCGACACTTCCAGGATGTTGCGGAACTGCACGAAAATCGCCTGTGCTGTCTCTGGGCGTAGATAGGTAATCGAAGATTCGTCTTCCGTCGCCCCAACGTAAGTTTTGAACATCAGGTTGAACGCTCGCGGCTCGGTGAGATCCGTGCTACCGCAAACAGGGCATTGCTTCTTCCCATTTTTCTCAACTAGATGGTCTGCGCGGAGCCTGGCCTTACAATTCCGGCAATCAACCATCGGGTCGCTGAACGTAGATTCATGTCCGCTGGCAACCCAGACCTGACGATTCATCAGAATGGAACCATCCATACCGACGACGTCGTCGCGCTCGCGGACCATGCGGCGCCACCAGAATTCTTTGACGTTTCGCTTCAGCTCCGTCCCGAGAGGCCCATAGTCCCAGCAGCCGTTTAGACCACCATAGATCTCGCTGGATTGGAAAATGAAACCGCGCCTTTTACATAGGCTGACAATCTTTTCCATCCGTTCGGTTCCACCTTTCTGCTCGGCCATAGGGCAGGAAAGATAGCTTGTTTATCAACGCCGACAACGCCGGGATCGAGCGGCATCGAGCGGCATCGAGCGGGATCGAGCGGGATCGAGCGGGATCGAGCGGGATCGAGCGAGATCGAGCGGGATCGAGCGAGATCGAGCGAAGCACAATAATCGCACAAAAGGCCTTCCCAGCTATTGTTACACTAATGAATAATGTTCCGATGTCTATGCGAAAGCGCATGAGGCGGTTTTGCTGTACAGATTTTTGAGCTGAGCGACAAATTTCCCGCCGACGAAAGGGAGGCA
>JBPYFC010000264.1:0-25743 GCA_051984705.1 Chthoniobacterales bacterium
TAGCCGATAGCGCGAAGAGAGGGTTTCGGTGGAAAAAGCGGGAGTAGTGATGTTGTATCGGCGTATCTGCGTGTCGGCGTATCCGTAAACTTCTAGTCGCCTCGGTTCGCCGCTACTCCCATACGCCGATACGCCGATACGCCGACACGCCGACACGCCCATACGCCGATACCTCACCCTACACCTTCCTTCCAAACTTCTTCTCCAGTTCCCCATAATTGATCTGGATCATGGTGGGCCGGCCGTGCGGACAACAGTACGGAAGTTCGCACGAGAGCAGATCCTGAATCAGCTTTTCCACTTCGGGAAGCCGCAGATCATCGTTCGCTTTGATGGCATGACGGCAAACCGTTTTTGCAATCACATCTTCACCCATTCTAAGTCGAGAGGTCGTTGTTGTCATCGAGCGCAACTCGTCGACCAGTTGTCTGACCGCCATTGAAGGATCCTCTGTCCGGAAGAACTGCGGGATCCCATCTATTTTCAGAGTTGATTCACCAAAAGGCTCCATGACGAAGCCCATCTTCTCGAGAGCGGGCGCGTTGCTAGTGATCCAATCATAGTCTTTCGGGGTGACCTGAACAGTGAGCGGAATCAGGAGGCGCTGAACCGGTACACCGCCCTGCTCCATTTGGCGCCGCAACCTCTCGAAAAGAATTCGCTCATGCGCGGCGTGTTGATCGACCAGGACCAGGCCCTCCTGATTCTCCATCAGCACGTATAGCTTGCCGAGTACGCCGAGGATTCGGAATTGTAGATCGGACCCGACTGCCAGCGCAGATGAATGGCCCTCTATCTCCGCCGCGGCGTGGCTCTTCAGCGCCGTCGGCTCTTTCCATTCAGCGGAATGCGTTACCGCAGGATCCGTTACGGGCGATGCTGGCGAATAGAATTCTGACCAGTCGCGACGCAGCGCAAACTGTTCGGTTCTCGGAATCAGCGAAGGATCATCTGCGGCGGCGGTCGCGGTGGGACTTACCGGTGCGACTGCGGAAGGCATGTGAAACGTCTGGGTCCAGCGACCGCGATCGCTCTCCAAGCTCTTGCGAATACCTTCAGCAACCGCATCTCGAACTCTATCCGGCTCACGAAATCGCACCTCGCGCTTGGCTGGGTGTACATTGACGTCTACGGCCTCGCGATCCATCTCCAGAAAAAGGAGCGTAACCGCATATTGACCCTTCATCAGCGCTGTGTGGTAGCCTTCCCGGATTCCGTGCTGGATCGTAATGTTCTCGATCGGACGGCCGTTGACGAAAATGATTTGCTCCGCTCGCGTTGAGCGACTGATTCCTGCCTTTCCGATGAATCCGGACACACTAATCCCACCGATCGAGACCGCCTCTATTTCCAGGAGCTGTCCAACGAAATCAGATCCACGTAGGTCACGAACCCTGTCCCAAAGCCTCTTGGCGGGCGGTGCTTGGAACACCGTGTTCTGATCCCGTACAAAAACAAAACCGAGTCGCGGATGACCAATCGCCTGCAGCAACAACTGGTGTTGAATATGGCTCGTTTCTGTGTTGTCAGTTCGTAGAAATTTTCTGCGCGCCGGCAAATTGTAAAACCATGAGCGCGCTTCGATAAGTGTTCCAGGCGCTTCGCCAGATGACCGTACCGAATCGATCTTGCCGCCATTCACCAGAATCTCCGTGCCTTCCAAAGCATCGCGCGGTCGCGTTGCCATACGAAATCGGGATACGCTGGCGATGCTCGGCAAAGCTTCTCCCCGGAATCCGAGCGTCGCGATTCTGGAGAGGTCCTGGCCGGTCCGAATTTTGCTTGTGGCGTGCCGTTCGAGACTGAGCAGCGCATCGTCTCGGTCCATGCCAATGCCGTTATCGACCACGCGAATCACCGACATGCCACCACGGCCTATCGCCACCTCGATGCGGTCTGCTTCCGCATCAATGCTGTTCTCCACCAATTCCTTCACCACTGACGCAGGCCGTTCTACAACCTCGCCTGCCGCAACCTGACTTGCGACTTCGTCTGGCAAAAGAACTATTCGCCCCATGGCGGTAAGGATACAGGAGACAGGAGAAAGAATACAGAAGTTCTAGGGGGACCGTGCTCCTTGTTCCGTATTCTGTATTCCGTATTCCGTATTCTGTATCCTAGCGCTTTCGGCGCTGGTTTGACTTTCTCGGTCGGTGTCGGTTAATTGAGATTGGGATGATCACTGTCACAGAATCTGCCATTCGCCAGCTGCGGTCGCTCGTTGCGGACAACGCCGGCTACCGAGGCAAAGGGCTGCGAATCTTTGTCGAGACCGGAGGTTGCGCCGGGATGCAGTATGGTATGCAATTCGACCACGCCAAGGAAGGCGATCTTCATATCCAACGAGAAGGTGTAGAAGTATTGATCGATGCGTACAGCTCAGAATTCCTGAAAGATGCGACGATCGATTTCACTGACGGCTTAACGGGTGCCGGATTTAAGATCACGAACCCAAACGCTACTCGGAGCTGCGGTTGCGGCAGCTCGTTTGAAATGTCCCGTGAGAGCCGCTGAGGTCGCACGCTCGAGCAGAAAACCGCACCTGGAACCAGAGAGCGATAACCTCTTCGGGTGGATTGTCTTTATTCTGTTGTTGTGTGGCATCGCAGTCGCGTGCTGGATTGGCACCTTCTACATTTTTACTCACCCGGAGGAACCATTTGATTACCAGCTCCTTTCGAAACTGCACAAACTCGATCCGCCTAAACGATTCGAATTGACGGCAGCACCGGCTGGCGAATTTCTTCCTCCCGACAAATTGCTAGCTAGATATGGTGCGCTGACTGAGACACAGCTCAACGAGGAGAGCAAGCAGCTGCTACGGTCGTATCTCAGAAATTATGACCATCAGGTCGGCAAGGTTTCTTACGCAACTGGCAAGTTCACGATCCTCGATAGTTATCCTCTAGGCGACCGCAAGTTCATGGATTCCGGAATGGTCGTGATAGCCCAATCCGCGGATATTCCGACTATATTCATTGAGCACCTGTTTCCCGCTGGTCCAGACCACCGGAAGGCGGTGCAAAAGACTTTGACCACCGGGCTTGGGATTGAGTTGAGGCGATCCTTCGATTTGTCCGCGCTGATTCACGTAGAAAATCTTGGCAACAGCCGGCTGCTCTTCACGTGCGTTCCTCTTTTGTACGGGCCATACGGCACAACGGAAAGCGGTTCGGGATTTCAACTTGATCCACCAAAAGCCCTTAACCTGAAAGCGGGCTTACCGGTGGTTTCGCAAAGCCAGATCCGTGACGCGGAACAGCGCTACGCCCAATACCGAAAAGCAATGGGGGGTTCCCAGGTCGCGTCTGCGAACAAGAACACCAAACCCGCACCCAGCCTGATCGGTTCAGAGCCAACACCGACTCCAACGCCAATCGCCAAAGCGACTCCGGTGATGCCGCTGCCAAAATCGGGAGGAAAGCTTTCCGGAAAACAGTTAGCGGCTAATGCCGCCGGATCTGTTCAGCCGGCCGCTTTAGCGCCATCGCGCCCACCGAAGTCTGCCTCTCCACAACAGGCACCGGCCGCAACGCCAGCACCTTCATTCGCAGCCGTGTCGACGACTACTCCTCACCTGCAACCTTTCCTCACGGCCTCCCCTACTCCCGCCACGACCGGTGGGGTGGGATCCTGGCAGATCTATCGGCCTAGCCAGATGCCTCGTGGCCGATTGGTTGATGTCGATCAGAGCGTTGACCTGGCCGATAAAGGCGTGGGTGGAGATCCAATTTATCTTCGTGGAGGATTCGTGGTTACAGCTTCGAAAGACAATCGCGCTGTGCTTCGCCCACAACAATCCTTGACGGACCGCGTGTTGAATCGAAGAAACGCCCGTGTCATCGCTGAATTCCCGAGCGGGGTGCCGACACCGCAAATCGGCCAGAATTTCCAGCGCGGTGCCGAGCGCCCCTTCCAGATTGTTGATGTACGAAAAGGGGCCGACGGCCAGGTCAACATTTACGTCCGCGAGATCACTAGCGAGTAGTCCAAAACTCGGAACTAGAAACGCGGAACCCGGAACCCTTAGTACACATCCCGCTTGTAGCGCTTCGATTTTTTCAGCGCTTCGACATATTCGGCAGCCGCTTCTGGCGTCTTACCCCCCTCTTTCTCGATGATTTGATGCAAAGCCAGATCGACGTCCTTGGCCATTCGGGCCGCGTCGCCGCAAACGTAAAAATGGGCGCCTTCCTCAAGCCAGGCAAAGAGATCTTTCCCATTTTCCAACATGCGATGTTGCACGTAGATCTTGTACGCCTGATCCCGAGAAAAGGCCGTGTTGAACCGAGTCAGTATCCCCTCTTTTTGGAAGGCCTCAAACTCATCCTGGTAAAAGAAATCGGACTTCTTGCGTTGCTCGCCAAAGAAAAGCCAGTTTTTTCCAGTAGCGCCAACTGCTTTTCTTTCTTGCAGATAAGCACGGAACGGAGCGATCCCGGTTCCGGGTCCCACCATGATGATCGGGGTAGAATTATCCTCGGGCAGCCGGAATCCTTTCGCTACATGGACAAACATCGGAACGTGCGCGCCGCCGTTGATACGGTCAGCCAAATAGGTCGACGCTACACCCTTCCTTTTGCGGCCGTGGCTTTCGTACCGAACCGTAACGATGATAAAATGCACCTGGTCCTGGAACCCTTTCAGGCTGGAAGCAACTGAATAGAGCCGCGGTTGCAGTTTCCTCAGCGTCAGCACAAGCTCGTCGGGCGTAAAATGGATCGAAGGCCGATCCACTAGGAAATCGATCAGCTCGAGTCCCCAGAGGCATTTGTCCAGCTCCTGCTTTCTCTCCGGCTGTAGAAGCGCTTTCAGATCCTCTTCGCCGGGCGATTTGTTTACAATCGCCTCCACGAATTGCTTAGAGGGCTGCGTGATAACGAAATGTCTAAGCAGTCCTTCCCGGATCGAGAAGGTCTCGCCCTCCTTGTTTGTTACCTTTTCGTCGCCGGTGAAATGAAGCGCGTGCAGGAGCTCCTCTACCAAAGCAGGATCATTTTGAGGAAAGACCCCCATGGAATCGCCGACCTCGTACTGGAGTCTCGATCCGGCCAGAGAAAATTCGTAGTGAACCGTTTCCTTTTCCGAACCTTCAAGATTCAGTCGTCTTCGCGTTAACAGTTTCGACGGGAACGGATTTTTTCGTGAGTATGGTGGGCTAGCCGGTGCTTCTGACATAAACTTGGGAAGGTATTTGGAGATCGGAAGCGATCAAGGGAGAATAGCGAAACCTAGAAACCACAGGTCCACACGGCCGCCTTCTGTCCTCGTCCTCCTCCTCTTCCTCGTCCTCGAGATCGAGAGCGAGAACGAGGAAGAGGCATTATAGATCCCCGGGGCACTGTTTAATCTGCGGTTCCTTTACTTACCCACTTTCACTAGCGGATTAAGAAGGTCCTCAACGCTCACAACTCCAACCATTTTGCCGCTCGGGTCTACGACGGCCGCAAGATTATGCGGCGAGGCACGTAGCCGCCGTAAAGCGGCAAAGGCCTGTTCGCCGGTTTGAATTATCGCGATACGACGCAAATGGTCTCCGGCCTTGCCTGAGGGGGATCGATCCATAATGAAGTCAAAGACGTTCACGAGTCCGAGCGTTCTCCTGCCCGTGTCGACAATGGGAAAATTATCAATTAATAACTTGCGCGTGAGTTCTTTGAGTTCCTCTACCGTTGTGCTTGCTTGAACGGTTACAGCTCGCTCCAGAGGCACCATCACGTCGCGTACCTTCACGTTTCGGAAATCCACAACATTGTGAATCATCTGACGCTCAATACTGCTGAGCGCACCGGTTCGCTCGATTTCGGTCGTGACATATTTCAGATCCTCCCGAGCAACCAGGATCTGTCGGGGCCGCTTCAGGCGAAGCAGCTTTCTTGCGACCCAGCCGCCCAGCCATGTCACTGGCATCAGGATACGAGAAACCCCATCCAAAAGAATCGCTACGGAGGCAAGCGCCGAGTAAGGCAATCGCCGAAAAACCGATTTTGGCAAAAGCTCCACTACGAATAGAAATAGCGGTAGCGCCACCGCTAGAGTGATTGGATAACCCATCAGGCCGAACCAGCCGACCAGCCTTTGAGCTAGAAGAACCAGTGCCGTGATATTCAATAAACTGGTCACGACAAGAACCGTAACCAGTAAACGAGCCGGTTGCTCAATCAGCTCTTGAAGCTGCGCCGCGGCCCGATCTTTTCGCCGGGCGAGCCGTCGGATTCGCAGGCGATTGAGCGAGAGTATGCCGGCCTCAGTTCCAGAAAACAGGAAAGAAATCAGCAGGCAGAATAATAACGCGATCCATGTCATCAGTCTGCGCCCCTCCTTTTCGTAATGAGCACTTCAGTTACCCGTTTGCGACTACTCTGGCGGATTTCGAGTCGCAGAGGATCCATCTCAAGAGTCGCTCCAGGCCTTGGCACATACCCCAATTGAGTAAAAATCAGGCCTCCAATTGTATCCAGACCTTCCCGTTCTAGTGCCACACCGGTGATCTCGCTGAGATCATCCAGGCGCGCATTTCCACTGGCGATCCACGTGCCGTCGCCGATCTCCTCGATTGTGAGAGATTCACCACCTCGAGGAACTGCGTCTTCGATAATTTCTTCGGCAATATCGTTGAATGTAACAATGCCTTCGGTACCCCCAAACTCGTCGACCACAATCGCCAAGCGCTGAGGATGAGTCAGAAACGCCCGAAGCAGGTCGAGCGCTCTCATTGTTTCAGGTACAAACGAGGGTGCTTCCAGATGCTCAGTGTAATGCTCTTGATGATCCAACAGGAACTTTTTTACATCGAGAATACCGAGTATTTCGTCCGGGCTGTCACCGTACACCGGCACCCTTCCGTGGCGCTTGAGACTGGCCTGCTGAATCACTGTTTCGTTTGAAAGAGTGTCCGGTATCGTAAAGGCGTCGACACGAGGTGTCATGCAATCCTTCACAGTCTTGTCTCCGAGTTTGATGATCTCGCCAATCATCTCTCGTTCGTCGGGACTGAGTTGACCTTCTTCGACGCCTAGTTCTACCAGAGTGACCAGCTCATCATCGCTTAGCCGATCCTGCGGCACAGGATTTTCCTTTGCGAACAAGTCCGCAACCTTCTCGGCAAGTCGTTGTGACGATCGCGTAAACGGTCCGAGAATCGGCAGCAAAATTCTTAGCGTCCGGATGGCGGTTTTCGAAAATCGAAAAGGGTCCGCCAGGGCGAGCATTTTTGGAAGGATGTCACAGATGACAATAATTAATCCAAAGATCGCCAGCGCCTTTAGCCAGTCGGGCAAAGCGGATGAAACAGAATGCACGAAAGCCCAGGCCAGAAGGATGAGTGGAATATTGATCAGGGTATCGGTAAGCAAAATCACGCTGAGGACTCCACGCCGATCGACCATCAGTTTTTCAAATTGCTCGGCGGTCATGGCATCCCGTTCCTTCCATCGGCGGATCTGGAAGCCGGTGATCGAAAAAAGTGCTGTCTCCATGCCAGACACAAAAGCGGAAACCGCGGCTAGAAGAATCAGAATCAGCAGCATCGAGACCATTACGGTAGCCGTCTCCAACAAAAGCACTCAAGCAATCTTGTAGGGCGGCATCGTTGTTAACATCCCGAGGTCTGCCCCCTTCAGGGCGGATTGTTGATGGCGCACCAACCCAGGGCTTCAGCCCTGGGTCCAGATATCGCCGACGACTCGCTCTGAAAAGCGCGGCAGATCCCCAGGCGCGCGTAGCAAAATTTCAGGTTGAACGCCAGCGTCAACGCCCGACAATTCGAGTTGTTGTCTCATGAAGAAGAGTCATCGCATCGCCTCCTACGTAGAAAGCCTCGATACCGGCTCGCACCCCGATCGGGATCCCCACTATGTCGGCTACTTTCTTTGTTTCAACGACCAGCGCTATTACGAAGCCCACGACGTGCTCGAACAGCTGTGGCTGAAATCCCACGGCGTACATCATCAATTTTTCAAAGGCCTCATTCAACTAGCTGGCGCTTTTGTTCATTTGAAAAAACAGTACTTACGACCCGAACACGCGAAAGATAGCCGGCGATTGAGGCCCGCCTACAGGCTGTTCAGAATTGCCCAATCCAATCTGGAACCGTTCGAACCGAAATTCCTGGGTTTGGATGTAGCTGAAGCAACGCGTTTATGCGCGGCGAATATTGCTGCAATCGAGGAAAGCGAATTTCGAAAGAACCCCTGGAACCCGGAAAAAGCACCCCGGTTGACGATGAATCCATAGGATGGGCAGCAGGTGTTTAATCGATTGCCTTGCCAGTCAACCGCGATAAACTGTGCCCGGTTTAGCCTGAATTGGGAATAGAGTATGTCGCAAGTTTTTCGAATTCTGTTCTTGGCGGTCATTCTGCTGGAGCTTGTGTCCGCTACGGAGGCACAAATAGCCGGAGCTTATATCGCAATCGATCACACCACTGGCTACGTCTTGGACGGCTATAAGGAGCGGGATAAACGCCCGGTCGCGGATTTGACAAAAATTGCTACCGCAAAGGTGGTTCTGGACTGGGCCGAGAAGACCGGAACAGATCTTGCCCAACAAGTAGTCGTGCCGCCCCAGGCTCTCACCGACATCGGGGGCGGGAATACGATCGGTTTGCAGCAGAATGACCTTATAAGCTACCGCGATCTGATTTACGCAATGATGATGCAATCGGACAACGCGGCCGCCGAAACGCTCGCTTATTACGTCGGCTCCGCCCTCCGCTCGCAGGGCGGTTCGCAAGGTCTGAGCGCTGAGGAAACGTTCGTCTCGCAAATGAACGCTCTCGCCCGTCAATTAGGTATGGAGCGTACGCTTTTTATTAATCCACATGGTCTGGAACCACGTAAAGGACTGCAGCCTCATTCGACTGCGTCTGATATGTCGAAGCTGGCTCAGTACGCGATGAAAGACGCTGGCTTCCGCTTTTACGTGTCGCAAAAGGAACGGAAAGTCACAATTGTCCGTGCTGGCCGCCCTTGGTTTTACATGCTGCGCAACACCAATGAACTGGTTGGCACCAACGGCATTGACGGCGTTAAAACCGGTCGCACTGCAAAAGCTGGCGATTGTATTATTCTGTCCTCGCAACGGGACCCCGAAGTGAAACAGGAAGGCGCTACAACTCTGGTAACTCCACGGCGGGTCGACCTAGTCGTTCTGGCGGCTACCGACCGGACAGCGGTCGGCAACGAACTATTGAACAAAGCATGGTCGCTCTATGATCAATGGGCCGCCGCGGGCCGGCCGCCGATGCCTGCAACGCGATAAAGTGAGCGAACCGAAATGGATCCAATACTTCAGCTTCTACAGCAAAATGCGTGCATGTCGCGCAAAGACATCGCAAATGCGGTGAATCTTTCCCTCGAAGAAGTCGAGCAACGCATTAAAGATTATGAGCAATCTGGTGTGATCCTAGCTTATCAAGCTGTGATCGACACTGAAAAACTGTCGAGTGACGACGTGATAGCATTCATCGAGGTCCGAATTACCCCAGAACGCGGCGGAGGATTCGATCGACTCGCCGAGAGAATCGCCAAGTTCGATGAGGTGAAAAGCTGCTGGCTAATAAGCGGCGGATACGATCTCGCAGTCTTGGTCGAATGCAAAAATCTTCGAGCAGTTGCGCGGTTTGTGGCTGAAAAGCTCAGCACGGTTGAAGGGGTGCTTTCCACAGCAACCCGGTTCCGATTAAAGAATTACAAACAGAACGGCGTCTTGTTAACTCAGCGAGAGCAGGTTGAGCGGCTTCCGGTCACGCCGTAGCACGCCTATGGATCTGAGTCGTTATCTGGCAAACCATATTCGCAACATCCCTCGTTCCGGGATCCGAGACTTTTTCGAGGTCGTTCAGTCGATGAGCGGCGTCATTTCCCTCGGTATTGGAGAGCCGGACTACGTAACGCCCTGGCGAATACGCGAAGCTGCGATTTTTGCGTTAGAGCAAGGAAAAACCGGCTACACATCGAACCTCGGTCTTGTTCAACTCCGCCAGGCAATCGCACGGTACCTCCGGCAACAATATGCGGTTTGCTACGACCCGAAAACAGAGATCCTGGTGAGCGTCGGTGTTTCAGAAGCGCTCGACCTCGCGCTGCGCGCTCTTTTGAATCCAGGTGACGAAGTTATTTTTCACGAACCCTGTTACGTTTCGTACAATCCAAGCATCGTTCTGGCCCATGGCAGAGGCGTTCCGGTCCAGACAAGAGCCGCCAGAGACTTCCGTCTAGACGCAATCGACATAGAGCGGGCCATCACTGCGCGATCAAAAATTCTTCTTCTGAATTTTCCAACCAACCCGACGGGAGGAGTCCTCTGCAATCAGGACCTCGAAGCCATTGCCGACGTTTGCGTCCGGCATGATCTCCTCGTCCTGTCCGACGAAATTTACAGTGGATTGGTTTACGACGGTGGTAAGCATGCCTCAATCGCCGCCTTGCCTGGGATGAAGGAACGGACGATCCTTTTAAATGGTTGCTCTAAATCCTTCGCGATGACGGGCTTTCGAGTCGGATACGCATGTGCACCGGCGCCTTTGATCGAGGCGCTGATGAAGGTACATCAATACGCAATCATGTGCGCATCCATCATGTCGCAGGAGGCAGCGATCGAAGCTCTGGAAAATTGCGACCGCGAAGTCGAGGCCATGCGGCGTGACTACGAACAACGGCGTAACTTTGTCATACGCCGGCTAAACGAGATGGGGTTACCATGCCACGCTCCAAAAGGCGCGTTTTATGCCTTTCCGGACATCAGCGGCACCGGGCTTTCGAGCACAGAATTTTCGATGCGTTTACTAACATCGCAAAAGGTTGCGGTCGTCCCCGGAACAGCATTCGGAGCGCCTGGCGAAGGGTTCGTGCGCTGTTGTTTCGCCACGGGATTTGACAAGCTCAAAGAGGCCATGGATCGGATGGAGGCGTTTGTAACGCCGACGCCGCCGTGATCAGATATTTGGAGGGGCGTTGCTTGCAACGCCCGAAACGGACGTTACGACGGGCGCAGGCGTTGCAAGCAGCGCCCTCCAATCTCCAATCGACTTACCATTCCCAATTTATGGCTAGCAACGTAACGAAGGCGGTGGTTCTTGCTGCGGGGCGGGGCACGCGAATGCGTGAGCTTACGAACGACCTGCCAAAACCGATGGTCATCGTCCGCGGTAAACCCGTTTTGCACCATATAATTGAGGGACTTGCGGCAGCGGGGCTAAATCAAATTCTGCTCGTCGTGGGATATCGCAAAGAAGTTGTCCAAGACTATTTTGGCGACGGCTCAGAACACGGCGCCCGGATTGATTACGTTGAACAAGTCGTTCAGGACGGAACCGGAAAAGTTGTTGAGCTTGCCAAAGAGTTTTGCGGCTCTTCGCCTTTTGTACTGAGCTATGGCGATATACTCGTCCAGCCCTCCACCTACCCTGCGTTCGCCAAACTCGGCAATGCAGAGATGATCTTGGCCGTTCGCCGATCCACAGAAATATCGAAAGGCGGTGCCGTTTACTTGAACTCGGCATTCGAAGTAGTTGATTTGCGCGAGAAACAGCAAGCGCACGAAGTAACCACTCCCTGGTACAATGCGGGAATCTACACCTTCAAAGAGAGCATTTTTTCCTACGTGTCGCGCTTGGAACGGTCTGCTCGCGGAGAATACGAGCTGACAGATGCGGTTCGAGCCATGGCACTCGAAGGCAAGAAGATCAAAGCTGTCGAAATCAAAGGCGACTGGGCAGATGTACGCGATCCGGAGGTTTTGGCCGAGTTAAATCGCGCGTCGGTTGGGCACGAGCGCCAGTAGGGCTGAGCTTTATCCGGCAGTCGCCGGACTTTTTCGACGGCAGCCCAAAGAACGTCGAGCTAGATCCGCCAATGGCGTGATCAATCCGGAGGATTGGATTTCGAAGCTTCTAGTCCGGCCAGGGCCGGATGGATGACCTTCCAGGTCGACGTCCGGATCATGGGCTTGAACGGCCCTTGTCTTCGATGCTTATTTGTATCGCAACATGGATATCGGCTTTGCACAGATTAATGCCACCGTCGGCGATATTGAGGGCAACTTGGAGCGTATCTACTCCGCTTACACGAAAGCCGTCGCGAACGGCGCACAGCTCGTTCTAACGCCGGAACTTGTCCTGACCGGATACCCACCCCAGGACCTCGTCTTTAAGTCGCGTTTCGTTCCGGAAACATTGGAAGCATTAGAAGAGCTGCATAATCGGATCGGCACTGCACCTCTTCTGGTCGGATACGTCGATTTTAACCCGAACAAAACTGGTAAGCCATTTGTGAACGCCTGCGCCGTGCTGGTGAAAGGCGAACCGATTCGGAAGGTGTTTAAGACGCTTTTGCCAACATATGACGTATTCGATGAAGCACGCTATTTTGAACCCGCCCAGACGCAGGAGCCAATTGAGCTGCTGGGAACCAAAGTCGGGGTCACGATTTGCGAAGATGTCTGGACCGACAAATACCTCGAACGCGATCTCTACGCCCAGGATCCGGTCGGGACGCTGGTGGCAAAGGGCGCGCAGCTGATCGTGAACCTGAGCTCTTCGCCGTACAAAGTTGGCAAAGCTGCCCTACGACGGGAGATGGTTTCCGAGCTCGCTCTTCAATACAGAATCCCTTTCTATTACTGCAACGCCATTGGCGGAAACGACGACCTGATCTTCGACGGAAACTCATTTGTCATCGATGCCCAAGGAAAAGTCACCTTGGCGATGGCGCCGTTCCAAGAAGAGATCGCTATCGCGAAGGCTACGGATAAACCTTGCTCGGTAGAGGACCCACTGCCTGAAGCCGAGATTTACGATGCGCTGGTTCTTGGTGTTCGAGACTACTTCGCAAAGTGCGGCTTTCGAACCGCTGTTCTAGGTTTAAGTGGGGGAATTGATTCCGCGGTCACGGCAGCGATCGCCGTTGCCGCGCTGAGTAACCACAATGTCGTCGGCATCTCGATGCCGAGTACTTACTCCTCAAAGGGAAGCCTTGATGATGCTTACGCATTAGCTGAGAACCTGGGAATCGTGCGTCATGTTATTCCGATTAAGGAGCCATTCGACGTCCTGAAAAGCCAGTTTAAAGAAATTTTCGCCGGCAGGAATGAGGATGCCACTGAAGAAAATATGCAATCCCGGCTGCGAGGCCTCATTCTGATGTCTCTGTCAAACAAGTTCGGCCACCTGCTGCTGACGACAGGAAACAAAAGCGAGCTGGCTGTTGGTTATTGCACGATCTACGGCGACATGTGCGGTGGCCTCGCCGTGATCAGCGACGTGCCAAAAACGATGGTCTATAAGTTAGCGGCCTGGATCAATCGCGAGCGCGAGATTATTCCGCCAAATTCAATCAGCAAACCGCCCAGCGCTGAATTGAAGCCCAACCAAAAGGATCAGGATACGCTTCCTTCTTATGACATTCTCGACGCTGTGTTGAAACTCTACGTAGAGGAACACCTCAGCCCGGAAGACATCATCGGTCGTGGCTTCGATGCAGGCGTTGTCCGGTGGATACAGCAGCGGGTCGACATGAATGAATACAAACGGCGTCAGGCAGCAATTGGACTGAAAGTGACTACGCTTGCGTTCGGGACGGGTTGGCGTATGCCTATCGCCCAGCGATACCTGCGGTAGTGTCCTGCTTGCGAAGCAGCTGGGCTTTTGTTGCGGTCAAAATGGGCCCTCGGCCAAGCGCGAGGAGCGGAACGAATGCAAGTTAGTACGTGACCGACGAGCAACGCTGCCATAGGCCCATTTTCATCGCAACTCGAAGGGTCGTGGTGAATTCGCTGTTTTTCTTCGTTGCTCTCTCCTTACATATGAATCTACATATGCTCGTCGCTCGCGCCTTGAAAAACAGCGAATTGACCGACGGCAAAAGCCCAGCTACTTCGCAAGCAGGACACAGACCCATCTGGAAATGAAAGACTACTTAGCCTCTCGCCAGCAAATCGTGGATGCGGCGCTGGAAGCGTACCTGCCTAAACCAAAGGTTAAACCCGAGACAATCCATAAGGCGATGCGGTATAGCTTGTTCGCCGGTGGAAAACGATTGCGGCCGATCCTTTGCATCGCAGCTGCAGAGTCCTGTGGAGGAAAGTCCAAAGATGCCATGCCGTTGGCGTGCGCCGTCGAATGCATTCACACCTATTCCCTCATTCATGATGACCTCCCCTGCATGGATAACGACGATTTCAGGAGAGGAATGCCAACCTCGCATAAAGTATACGGCGAAGGGATCGCAGTGCTCGCTGGGGACGCCTTACTTACAATCGCATTTGAATTAGCGTCGAACGCAACCGGATGGTCGCGCTACCCAATTAGCGGCGTCGTCAATGAGCTCGCCGTAACCGCCGGAAGCAGACACCTGATCGCCGGTCAGGTTGCTGACCTCGAGAACGAGGGAAAAAAAGTCTCTCTCGCGACGCTCGAATTCATTCATGAATCCAAAACGGCGGCATTGCTGCGAACATCGGTCCGGTTAGGCGCGATGAGCGCTAACGCGGCGCCGCGCCAACTCAGCAATATTTCCGAGTTCGGCCACAACCTCGGGCTCGCGTTCCAAGTCATTGACGACATCCTCGACGTTACACAGACAACTGAAAAGCTCGGCAAAAGCGCCGGAAAAGACCTTGCCGCTGAGAAAGCAACCTATCCGTCGGTGGTTGGCTTGGAGCGTTCCAGGAAGATCGCTCAGAGCCTGACTGAAAAAGCGCATGCCGCGCTCAAACCGTTTGGGCGCAAGGCGGAGACACTGCACGGGCTGGCAGATCATCTCCTGGCGCGGGAATATTGAGGTTCGCTCGGGTGCGCGAGCCTAAAATTTTCATTTGTCACAGCAGGCTCACTGTGGCACTTTCCCGGCCTTTCCAAACATTCCGAGCCATGGCATACGCAATAATTCGTTCCGGTGGTAAGCAGTATCGGGTAAGCCCCGGAGACACGATCAGTGTGGAAAAATTAGCGGCTTCCGCCGGCGATAAGGTAACCTTTGCGGATGTCCTCTTACACGCGGAAGGATCGAACGTCACTCCAGGGACGCCCCTGATCAGCGGAGCAAAGGTAACCGGTGAAGTCCTCGAACAGGTGAAGGACAAAAAAATTGTCGCATTCAAATATAAGCGGCGAAAAGGGTACCACCGGACAGTCGGTCATCGTCGTCAGTTGACTCAGGTTAAGATCGAAACGATTGATCTTTAGTATCGAAAGGTTTTCGAAGTATGGCGCACAAAAAAGGTCAAGGCAGCGTTAGAAACGGACGCGACAGCGTCAGCAAACGCTTGGGCGTAAAGAAGTTCGGCAGCCAGACTGTGGTTGCCGGTAACATTATCGTTCGCCAGCGCGGTACGAAGTTTTTGCCGGGGAAAAATGTAGGGCTTGGTCGGGACTATACGATCTTCGCTCTGGTAGACGGCATTGTACGGTTCGATCAGAACGGTCGCCGGGTCAATGTCGAGCCGATCGAAGCGGCGCAGGTAAGCTCGAATAACTAATCCGGTAGCTGGATTCCCTCCCGACGGAAAAAGCGCCTCGATAGTTGAGGCGCTTTTTTTGTTTCATCTAACCCAGCGAATACCATAGACGGGCGAAGAATGTTTAATGTTGTGCTAGTCGAACCCGAGATTCCTCCGAATACCGGCAACGTCGCCCGTCTTTGTTTAGCAAGCGGAAGCCGGTTGCACCTGGTCAAGCCGTTGGGTTTTTCGGTGGACGATCGCCAGCTCCGTCGTGCCGGAATGGATTATTGGCATCAAGTGGATTTGCAATATTGGGAAGACTTGAACGCCTTTGAAACGGCTACACGCCCCCCAGCTCGGCGCTTTTTTTTTACTACCAAAACCGATCGGAACTATTGGGAGGCCGAGTTCGAGCCAGCCGACTATCTTGTTTTTGGGAGAGAAACGAGAGGCCTCCCGGAAAGCCTGCTCGACGCTCAATCCGAGAGCTGTCTAACCATCCCTATGCAGCCGGGAGCACGGAGCTTGAATCTGGCCACGGCTGTGGCTGTGATATTATTCGAAGCGGTGCGCCAACTGGAACAGAAAAAGCGTTGACTACCGAACCACAACTTGTCGCAAAAGACCTGCATCGGGCATTCAAGATCGGCGCCCGAAGAATCGAGGTACTTCGTGGCATCAACCTCGAGATTCGGCGCGGAGAAGCAATTTTCCTTTGCGGCGCATCTGGAGCCGGCAAGACCACTTTACTCTATACGTTAGCCGGCTTGGAGCGGCCCGAATCCGGCGAGGTAACCTTTGAGGGCCACCGGCTTTACCGGAACGGGTCCTCAGCCGATGCGCGGATTCGAAACGAAAGGATGGGATTTGTTTTTCAAAGTTATTTTCTCCTGCCGGAACTCACTGCATTGGAGAACGTCGTTTTGCCATCGCTTATTAGAAATCGGCAGCAACAAGAGCGCGCGGTCGAGTATCTCGAGCGCGTGGGACTCAAAGATCGCCTGCATCATTTGCCTAGCGAATTGTCTGGAGGCGAACAACAGCGCACCGCGATAGCGCGCGCATTGATCAACGACCCTGCGATCATTTTTGCGGACGAACCGACTGGAAATTTGGATACAACCAACGGCGACGCCATTATGGAATTGCTGCTTGCTTTGGCGCGGGAGAAGCAGAAAACATTAGTCGTGGTTACACACGATCAGGAACGCGCTTTGGCCGGCGATCGATGTCTCCACATCCGCGATGGATTACTCACCGATTAAGCAACCTTAATATGTCTATGAACCTCAAAATCTATATCGACGGAAATTTCCTGGACCAGGCCGAGGCAAAGATTTCGGTGTTCGATCACGGCCTGCTTTATGGTGACGGGGTATTTGAGGGGATCCGCTTTTATAACAATCGCGTTTTTCGGTTCGAGGCCCACATTGACCGGCTCTGGGATTCTGCTCGAGCAATCGCCTTGGAAATCCCAATGTCCAAATCCGAGATGGTTGCTGCGACCCTGGAGACGATCCGGCAAAATGACTTGCACGATGGCTATATCCGAACTGTTGTAACGCGCGGTATCGGCTCACTGGGACTCAGCGCCGATAGTTGCCGGCGGCCGAGCGTCATCATCATCGCAGCAACTATCTCTCTCTATCCGGAAGAGCTTTATCAGAAGGGTTTAACTCTGGCCACATGCTCAACCCGCAGACCATCCCCCGCGGCCCTCTCTCCGCGAGTAAAGTCACTGAACTACTTGAGCAACGTTATGGCCAAGATCGAAGCGCAGATGGCAGGCGCAGGCGAAGGACTGATGCTGAACGAGCAAGGCTACGTTTCGGAGTGCACCGCTGACAACATTTTCATCGTCAAGAATGGGGTCATCTGGACACCTCCGTTGCACTCCGGGATCCTCGCCGGCATCACTCGCGAGGTCGTGATTGAGCTTGCCGGGCAACACAAGATACCTTGCATCGAGCGTGACCTGACCCGCTATGATATCTATACTGCCGACGAGTGTCTTTTGACAGGAAGCGGTGCAGAAGTCATTCCGGCCGTACAACTCGACCGTCGGATTATCGGTACCGGAAAGCCTGGTCCCATTACACTGAAGCTCATCGAAAGCTTCCGCGAGTTGACACGTACGACCGGTACCCCGATCTATTAATAGGGCGCTTCAGATTTGGGATAGGCGTCCGATTAGAGGAGATGACAAGGCATGATTTGTGACGTTTGCAAAACCAACACTGCAACGGTCTACCTGACGCAAATCGTCGACGGGAACATGAAAAAGATTAATCTTTGTGAATCATGTTCCAAAGATAAAGGGGTATCAGACCCAACGGGCTTCGCGCTGGCTGATCTTTTGCTCGGTCTTGGTGAATCGCAACAGGTCGAACAAGGGCCGCCGACTGAACATTGCCCCGTATGCGGTTTTACTCAAGCCGACTTCAAAAAGACGGGGCGCCTCGGATGCAGCGAGTGTTACCACACCTTTTCGGAAGGTTTGAACTCGTTGATTAAAGCGATGCATAAAGGAACAAGACATTCCGGTAAGGTACCGGCGCGTTTGTTTCGGCATCTAGCCCGTTCAGGGCAGCTTGGTGAGCTCAGACGCAATCTCGAAGAAGCCGTTTCCAAAGAGGACTACGAACAGGCGGCAAGTCTTAGAGACAAGATCAGGCAATTAGAAGAGGGGTTGTCATGAAGATCGCCGCGATACTGGCTACACCGGGCGAATGGCTGTCCACGCAGAACGGGCATCACCCGGTGGTTATCAGCAGCCGAGTACGATTGGCTCGCAATCTGGCGAAACTGCCTTTCCCGGGCTGGGCGAAAAAGACGGAACGCATCCGTATCCTCGACGAGATAAGACCGGAAGTTGACGGGTTGGGCCAGATGCGCGGCGCATTCTCCGAACAGCTGAATGAGCTGTCGGCTCTGGAAAAACAAGTTCTAGTCGAACGGCATCTGATCAGCCGGGAACACGCTGCCAAAGGCACGGGTAGCGCTGTGGTAATTGATGCGGCCCAGCGGGTCAGCATCATGATCAATGAGGAAGATCATCTGCGAATGCAAGCAATGAGCTTCGGGCTCAACCTGCAAAAAACCTTTGAGAACATAGACGAAGTGGATACCGCGCTTGAGGCACACCTCGATTTCGCATTTGATCCTACCCTTGGTTATCTGACCGCCTGTCCGACCAATGTAGGTACCGGGATGCGTGCGTCGGCGATGGTTCATCTCCCGGGGCTGGTATTGAGCGATCAGATCAATCAAGTGGTGAATTCAATCAATAAGATTGGTCTGGCCGTACGCGGCCTATACGGCGAAGGTACAGAAGCGATGGGTAACCTGTTCCAGGTATCCAATCAGACTACATTGGGTGAAAAGGAAGCCCAAATCATCGAGAGACTGAATAAAGTGATCGAGACGCTCATCCAAAGAGAAACCCAGGCGCGCGAAAACTTGCTACAAACCAAGTCAACGATGTTGGCGGATCAAGTTGGCCGGGCCTACGGCATTTTGACCCACGCGCACTCGGTTTCCTCAAAAGAAGCGCTTAATTTGCTCTCCGTGATGCGGCTGGGGATTGACTTAGGGTTTTTCCCGGAAGACGCTTTGACAGTGATCAATTCACTTTTAATGGAAACGCAGCCGGCGCATTTACAGCATCTTTCGCAGCAAAAACTGAGTGCGGAGGAGAGGGATCATTTACGTGCCGAGATCGTCCGTAAAAAGTTGAAAAACTTTCCCAAGCCCCATAATACTAATAAGCTGTCCGGCGGATCGGCGGCGGAAAGCCAATGATGAATAATTTTACTCCACGTGCCCAACAGGTTTTGGCGCTCGCGCGCAAGGAGGCCGACCGCTTCAATCATAATTATGTCGGGACAGAGCATCTTCTGCTGGGTCTGATCAAACTGGGACAAGGTGTCGCGGTCAATGTCCTCCAGAAAATGGGGCTCGATCTCGATACGGTGCGAATGGAAGTCGAAAAGCATGTGGGTTCGCATCCCGAGACCAAGATGGTTGGCAATATTCCTTACACGCCGCGGGTAAAAAAGGTCTTGGCACTGGCTGGTAAAGAAGCAAAAGCATTGAACCATTCTTACGTGGGAACCGAACATATTTTGTTGGGACTCTTGCGAGAAGGTGAAGGAGTAGCAGCCAGGGTATTAAAGAGTCTGGAAGTCGACATCGAACGAACGCGAAACGAAATCTTAAAAGAATTGGACCCGAATTTTACACCGCCGGAGAGCGAGGCTGAGGCCCCGCAGGAAGGCAACAAGAAAGATGTTAAGACGCCCGCTCTGCGCGCTTTCGGTCGCGATTTGACCGAGCTCGCGCGGAAGGACGAGTTGGATCCGGTTATCGGCCGTAAGGACGAGATAGAACGCGTGATTCAGATCCTCTGTCGACGTACCAAAAACAACCCGGTCCTTCTGGGGGAGGCGGGAGTCGGCAAAACAGCGATCGTGGAAGGACTCGCTCAGGAGATCGCTGCCGGTGATGTACCAGAATTACTCCGGGACAAGCGGGTGATTACGCTCGATCTGGCACTGATGGTTGCCGGAACGAAATATCGCGGCCAGTTCGAAGAACGCATCAAAGCGGTCATGGACGAGATTCGGCGTTCCAAGAATGTTATTCTCTTTATTGACGAGCTTCACACCATCGTGGGCGCAGGATCGGCTGAAGGAGCGATGGATGCCTCGAACATTATCAAACCGGCACTCAGCCGGGGCGAACTCCAATGCGTTGGGGCAACGACATTGAACGAGTACCGGAAGTACATCGAGAAGGATGCTGCGCTGGAGCGCAGGTTCCAGACGGTAAAGGTGGAAGCCCCGACCATCGAGGAGGCAGCGCAAATACTTCGAGGATTGCGTCCCAAATATGAAGCGCATCATAAGGCAAAACTGACCGACGAAGCTTTGGATGCCGCGGTAAGGCTCTCCGATCGTTACCTAACCGGACGTTTTCTGCCCGATAAAGCGATCGATGTCATGGACGAGGCGGGCGCGCGTGCACGGATCAACGCCATGACTCGGCCGCCGGATGTCAAAGAAATCGAGAAAGAGATCGAGACAATTCGGAACGACAAAGAGGCGGCAATAAAGGCGCAAGATTTTGAGAAGGCTGCTGCACTGCGGGATTCGGAGAAGCAGGCGAAAGATAAGCTGGAGCGGATCCTGGATGAATGGCGCGAACGCCGCGAAGAACAGGAAGTCGTCGTTACTGCCGAAGATATCATGCACATCGTTTCGAAGTGGACCGGTGTGCCGCTCAATCGCATGGAAGAGAAAGAAGCTCAAAAGCTCCTGAAGATGGAGGACGAGCTCAAACAGCAAGTCATTGGTCAAGATGAGGCGGTTGTCGCTATTAGCAAGGCTCTGCGACGGTCGCGTGCCGACCTGAAAGACCCACGGAGGCCGATCGGGTCATTCATTTTCCTCGGGCCAACCGGAGTCGGCAAGACGTTCCTCGCTCGTTCTCTAGCAGAATTCATGTTTGGCGACGCGGATGCGCTGATCCAGATCGACATGTCCGAGTACATGGAGAAGTTTACCGCCTCGCGTTTGATCGGCTCGCCACCGGGCTATGTCGGTTACGAAGAGGGTGGACAGCTTTCGGAAGCTGTGCGGCGGCGCCCATACTCGGTCGTGTTGTTCGACGAAGTAGAAAAGGCGCACCCGGATGTCATGCACCTGCTCTTGCAGATTCTGGAGGAAGGCAAGATCACAGACAGCCTTGGAAGAAAAATCGATTTCCGGAATACGATAATTATCATGACATCGAACGTTGGCGCTGAGCTGATCAAGCGCCAGACCTCGATGGGCTTTGGAGCGGTTGCCGGTCATGAAACCTATGAGGCGATGCGGGAAAAGATCATGGAAGAGTCGAAACGTATTTTTAAACCGGAGTTCCTGAACCGGTTGGACGACATGATCGTATTCCACACGCTGGAGCGCGAAAGCTTGGCCAAGATTGTCGAACTTGAAGTCGCCAAAGTCGTTGAGCGGATCCGAGCCAAAGACATCAAGGTTCATCTTGATCCGAGCGCAGTAGAGTTTCTCATCGAGAAAGGATACGATCCGACCTACGGGGCGCGCCCAATGCGCCGGGCAGTCGAGAAGCATCTGGAAGACCCTCTGGCGGAGGAATTGCTGCGTAGCAACGTCAAGCGGGGAGATACCCTGGATGTTATCGCGGTCGGCGAACACCTGACATTTAAGGCTCACCAGGCCGAGACCAGCGAGCCTGCCGCCGCGTCCAGCTAAGTCGCGGCACCTTCGGTGCCGCGGTTGTCAGTCGACGGTCGACCGTCTTCCGTCGACCGTTTGGTGGGCATTGAAGGCGCTTGGCGACGTGACTCTTTGTCAACCTTACCACCCCCACCCGCACCGCTCCATTCTTGAGATTCGTCCCGGCCAAGCGCACAATGGCTTAGGATGCTTTGGAAACTAAAGGATCGCACAATCGATCTTGGGAGATCAGGGATGGTTATGGGGGTGCTCAATACAACACCCGATTCGTTTTCCGATGGCGGAAAATACCTCAATCAAGACGCTGCGCTTCAACACGCTTCCGAAATGATCAGCGAGGGTGCCGCAATTCTGGATATCGGCGGTGAATCCTCACGACCAGGGGCAGATCCCGTGCCGGTCGAAGAAGAGATTCGTCGCGTCATTCCGACTCTACGAATAATACGATCCGCATTTCCAGAAATCATCCTTTCCGTCGATACAACGAAGTCAGCAACAGCCCGGGAAGCATTACTTGCCGGAGCCGACATCATTAACGATATCTCGGCTGCTACAGCAGATCCGGAGATGGCTGCCCTGCTCAAAGAATCGGGCGCCGGTATCATCCTCATGCATATGCAGGGGACGCCAAAAACGATGCAGATCAACCCGACATACTCCGATGTGGTTGCCGAGGTTTTCGAATTCCTTAAACAACGGACTGAGGCATTAGTGGATCAAGGGATCGATCGCCAATGCGTTGCCATTGATCCGGGCTATTGCTTCGGGAAACTGCTTGCCCATAACATATCGCTGGCCCGCAATCTGAAGAAGTTCAAGGAGATCCGACGTCCAATAGTGGTGGGAGTCTCTAAGAAGAGCATGATCCCCCAGCTGTTAAGCCAGCCTCGGCTACCAATGACAGACAGGATTTGGCCGACTGTTGCGTTTACCAGCATCCTGCGCGAGGAAGGAGCTCACGTCTTCCGAGTTCATGAAGTGAAACCAAACGTGGATGCTCTTCGGATGACGGAAGCAATCCTCTTCGATGAATAATCCAGTCCTAGAATTCATCCAGAATAATTGGACCGCAGGGATTGAGATCGCGTTGTTGGCGGTCGCTATCTATTACGGCTACCTCTACTTCGGCGGCACACGCGGCGCCAAAGTGTTGACTGGGTTGGCGATTCTTTTCATTACCCTCACACTCATTTCGCAGATCCTTAATCTGACAGTCATAGGCTGGCTTTTGCGCAGCCTCACCGCCTTCCTGGCGATTGCGCTGGTCATTATCTTCCAACCAGAGCTGCGACGCGCACTCGCTGAACTTGGTAGCAGCCATTTCTTTTCAACAGCCAGCCAAAAGAAAGAAACCATCGACGTCATTAGCGACGCCGTCTTCGAGCTGGCAAGCAACCAGACAGGAGCCCTCATCGCAATCGAACGCGATACCGCAATTCGAAGCTTCGCAGAGAGCGGAGTAAATATTGATTGCGAAGTATCATCTGAACTTCTACTCACGATTTTCTTCCCAAAAACGCCACTCCATGACGGAGGCGTGATTATTCGCAACGATCGAATCGTCGCAGCTGCTTGCATTTTTCCGGTCAGCCAGCGGGAAGATCTAGATCGTACAATGGGGCTGCGTCATCGGGCCGCGATTGGTATCACCGAGGAATCAGACGCAGTCGCCATAGTCGTATCAGAGGAAACCGGGAACATTTCGATCTGTTACCGAGGAAAGGTCGAACGCGGGTTAAAGCCAGGCCAATTCGAGAAGCGGTTGTCCGAGCTTTTGCTGCCCGAGGCTGAACATGCCGAAAATGAAGAAAATGAAACGTTGCACGAATCCGATACGACTCCACCGTAGAGGCTAACGCCGAATCCATGAAACGTCTTTTTCTAGAAAACTGGCGGGCAAAACTGATGGCCTTAATCGTGGCAACAGCGGTGTGGTATCTGATTAAACGAAATGTGGAAGTCAGCCCGGATCGGTGGCGGCTTGAACATCGGCCTGCATTGACTCCAGGGGGCTAGGCTGATTTTGCGTGAGTAACCAAAGGCTTTTCGGCACAGACGGGGTCCGCGGTACCACGAACGTGGATCCGATTACAGTGCCATCTGCCTTGCAGCTGATCCGCGCGGCGGTGGAAGTTCTCTGCGTCAAAGGGAGCCGCCCAAAGGCACTTGTCGGACGAGACACAAGAGCGTCCGGAGAGATGTTGGAATCGGCCATTGCTGCAGGGCTGGCGTCCGCAGGAGTCGATATTGTTTTAGCGGGAACGGTGCCAACGCCGGCGATTGCCTACCTTACTGCAGCCCAGGAAGCCGCGTTTGGAGTAGTCATCTCAGCTTCGCACAACCCATTTGAAGATAATGGCATCAAGTTCTTTGGGCCGGATGGCTACAAGCTGAGCGATGAGCAGGAGCAAGCCATAGAAGCTGCGTATTTCAGATCGAGCAATGCCATTCGCGATGTCGCTGCCAAGGACATCGGTCGGCTGTTCCATCTGCCTGATGCGGTCGAGCGATATGCGTCGCTCGCGATCGCTTCATTTCCAAGACCAGGATCACTGAAAGGATTAAAAATCGCTGTCGATACAGCAAACGGCGCGGCGTTTCAGACTACGCCTCTTGTCTTGTCGAATCTCGGAGCAACTCTTGAGCTGCGATCGGCAACGCCCGACGGATTCAATATCAATGCAGGATGCGGAAGCATGCACCCTGAATTGATCAGCCGTGTTGTATGCGAAACCGGGGCGAATGTCGGTATCGCTCACGATGGCGATGCTGATCGCGTCGTTTTCTGCGACGAGAAGGGCGAACCGCTGGACGGCGATGAACTTCTGGCAATCGCCGCTGTCGACCACCTCCGGCAAAATCGTCTGCGCAACAAGACATTGGTTGCAACAGTGATGAGCAACTTCGCTTTAGATGAGCTTCTGCAGAGCCATGGCGGTCGCGTGTTGCGCACCGCAGTAGGAGACCGACATGTCATCGACGCAATGGTCAAAAACCGGTTAAACCTCGGTGGCGAACAGAGTGGTCATCTCGTTTTTCGAGAGTTCGTGACGACCGGCGATGGTTTGATCAGCGCCCTGCAGATCCTGTCGATCATGGTTTCGACTGGAAAGCCGCTTAGCGAACTTCGCCTTCTTCTAAAGAAGTTTCCGCAAGTGCAGCGGAACTTGCATGTCCGGAGTAAACCCCCGATCGATCAGGTGCCGGGGCTTACGCAGGCAATTGGCATAGCCGAGAAAGCTTTAGCCGAGAAAGGACGTGTGTTGGTGCGCTATTCCGGCACCGAGCCACTCATCCGTTTGTTGCTGGAAGGTCCGGACCGAGTTCAGCTAGAGAAATTGGCAAATAACATTGCGCAGACAATTGAGGACCGTTTGAGCCCGTGAACTATCTCGTCACGGCGACAGATACTGGCGTCGGAAAAACGTTCGTTACCGTCGGGCTGATCAACGCTGCGCGTCTGGCTGGCATCGACTGTATCGGGATGAAACCAATCGCTGCGGGCGACAACAATGATACTCGCGCGATTATGGCCGCCCAACAGGGATGCGAACCAGAACATCTGGTTAGCCCGTTTTGGTACAGAACTCCAGTCGCGCCATACACAGCCGCAATGATTGAGAACCGGCCGGTCGATCTAACAGCAATTCGTAAAGCCTTTGAAGAGATTGCAAGCCGTCATCGCACTGTCTTGGTAGAGGGTGCAGGCGGCTTTCTGGTTCCTATTCTGGCAAGCTACGGTTTCAGGGATCTGGCCAAAGAGCTTGGCTTGTCCGTGATAGTAGTGGCCGCTAATCGACTGGGCGTCATCAATCACACGCGACTGACCGTCGAATCGATCGGGAACGCAGGGCTCGAATGCTCCGCCGTAATTTTAAATCATCCGCCAGGGCCGGACGATTTGTCGCAGCTGACAAACCAGAGCCTGTTGGAGCATCTATTGAAGATCCCAGTGTTGCGGGTCGAAAAGGATCAAAGCGATTTTTCGGAGTTGGTAGAGCAGCTGGCATTGTGAATGGGCTCCGTCGAGCTTCCAGGTCGA
>JBPYFC010000265.1:0-4142 GCA_051984705.1 Chthoniobacterales bacterium
GAAACGTCATGCGGCCTCCCATTGTTGAACGAGCGACCGGATACGATTCCGTTCACTCTCGCTCAAAGAGGCCTCTCCGACGTGGCCATAAACGGCTTCGGCCCTTGTATGGACCAGCTCTTGGAGGCTACTGCGGACATCGCTGGGCAGATCCGCGCGAGCGAGAATTTCCTCGATCGAGCCATTGAATCTCCGAGTGCCTGAAGAGACAGGTGTTTTCAATTCGAGTAGTCGTACCGCTGCGTTGAGAACTTCCGACCGATCCTGCGATGCGTTGACCTTTCGCCACAACGAACGTTTTTCCTGGCGAAGAGCCCGAGCCGGTAAACTGGTGACGCGAGTTTGCCTAAACCAAATGCCGAAGCCGAGCAACGCTAGGATCCCCAAGGGAACCATTTGCGCGACCCAAAAGCTGGTTTGTGCCACAAGTGGCAAGAATTGCGCCGAAGTCCCTTTGTTCGGGTGGATGTCCAGCACGTCGAAGGGCGCGGAGCGCGAGATAGCTGCGGATTTCGGACTCGCAGAAGCAACGTTGTCAGGTGGCCCGGCCGTTTGCGGCAGCGTTTCACCTTCCACCGAAATCTTTGGGATCGGCGAGTTCAGTGTCACATATTTTTCCTGTCTCGGATCGAAATACGAAAATTGAACGGTCGGTGTCTGGATCCCAGGTTTCTCCGGCACCAATGAATAGCGAAATGTTTTCACCGCGCTGAGGCCGACATCGTCCAAAGTCTGTGTCTCAGAAGAAGGTCCATAGGTGCGCCAGCCGTCAGTGCCTGTCAGTGTTGGCGATTCCATGCGATCAAAGTTGCCAAGTCCACGAACTTCCACTTTTAGATCGATTGGCGATCCCGTCTTGGTCTTGTCTGGTGTTGGGACGCTGGAAAGCGTAAAATCGCCTACTGCGCCCGAGAAGGTTTGCGGGCGCCCATCAGTCGGCAAAGGTTTGATCTGAATTGACGTGTTGTTGGTTTTGATATTCACGACACGCTGCTGATAGAAGTCGTCCATCGGATCGCTAAAGCCGGGAATCGATCTGGACCCAAATGGTGCGGAAATCAGGAACTGCTGGCTGGCTGATTCGAGATCTAGCTTACCAGGCTTAACACCGGTAAGAGCAGTTTTGTATACGAGTACGTGATAGAGCTTGCCGTTGAGTTGAATCTGTTTTTCGGCCGGCTCAGTGTATTTTTTGGTAACGTACCCGTCACCTTCGATCAACGGGTATTGACCTTGCGGGTACGGTTGGAAGCTGACTCGCTGATCGAAATAGAACCGAAGCTCGATGGGGACCTGTTCGCCCACGTAAGCCGAATCTTTTGGGACAACCAGCTCGCCAAAATAGCGTTCGCCTGCGGTGTGGGAACCGTTGTCCTCTTGTTCTCCGTCAACCTTTAGAGTAAGGCGTTCAGTTTGATAGGTCTTCCCTCCTACCGCCACCTCGATCGGCGGGATTTCCAGGGTTCCGGTCTTGGTCGGAGTAACGATGTAAGTGAACACCGTCGAACTCGAAGACTCCGAGTCAAAGATCTGGGTCTGGGTTGAGGTACCGACAAAATTAATTGACAGCCCATCGGCTGCCACCGCAGGCGGCCGTGCGACGCGCGCATTCTTAACTGTAATTGTTAACGTGACAGCGTCGTTGATGCGGGTCTGTGCATCCGAAAGCTCGGCGTTAACAGTTGGTTCAGCGGCATTTTGTAGCGCGGAGATGGAGTGCACGGAGGTGAATAGGGCGACGATGGCGAGAAGCATTCGGAGGGCCACCCTCCAATGTGATAGCGTCGAAGTCCCGTTCATCGTTTTCGAGGACGAGTTCGAGTACGAGAAATTGGCGGGCAAATGATTCATCCTACCAGTCACGTAACACCCTCCGATCATTTCGACGATGCATCAGGTCAACCCTGTCACCTTCGCTCTTGAGTGAGTCGAGCAATCCGAGTGCTTCGTCTTCTGACATTCGTCCAGGAGTAGGTTGCGCTTGAGCTTGTTGCCTCTCTTGATCTGATGGTGTCATTTCACGAAGGTCTCCTTGTTTTTTCTTGTCGGGAGTAGGCGCCTGTTCAGGCTCGTTGTTTTCAGAATCCGATGGCTCGGGCGAGTCCTGTGACTGGTCGTCGCCGGAACCTTCGCCCTGCTGAGGATCGCCCTTGGATCGTTGCTGGTCCTTCTTCTGGTCCTGGGACCGTTGCTGCCGATTCCGCTTTTGCTGCGGACGCCGCCGCTGGCGCTGTTTCTGCTCGCTCTCCTGCTCTTGCTTCTCTTTTTCCGCCTGTTTGATGCGCTCTTCCAATAAGGCGAGATTTTTTCTCGCCTGGGAATCCTGCGGATTCAAATTCAGAGCTTGTTGATATTGATAACGCGCGTCGTAATAGCTGTTCAGTTGCTGTTCAATGTCCTGGCTTTCGTCACCCTGCATAAACAGCGCGTTGCCGGCGTTGTAGTACGCCTGCTCGCGAATTGTCATATCGTTGCTCAACATCGCTTTTGAGTACGATTCAAACGCGTCGTCATATTTGTGGAGCCGGTAAGCGGCGTTGCCCGTGTTGAAATTGATGATGGGCGAATCTGGACTCTTTTTAAGCTCCTCACGGAAACTCTGGAGGGCACCTTCATAGTCTCCTTGCCGGTATTGCTCGGCGCCATCTGCCGCCCGCAGATTGAGTGCCAAGCCGAGCCACAGTGTTCCGATCGCTATACTTGTTTTTGCTTTGGCGAAGATGTTTCGTCGCTCACCAAGGAACAGCGAAGCGAGAAACAGTGCTAACCCTAGAGCAAGGGGCCAACGATAGCGCTCGACCGGAATTTGAGCCGAGCGTTGGTCAATGTTCGATTCGCCCAGTCTTTGCAGACCGTCCTGAATGAGCCTGGAGACGGAGGTTTCATCAAGATGCACATAGAAACCGCCTGTCTGTCTTGCGATCTCTTGCAGGCGCTTTTCGTCAAGACGAGACCTGACCACCTCGCCGCGGCGATCATGGAGATACTGGTTGCTTCCGGGCGCTACCGGAATATTGGCACCTTCGGCAGTACCAATCCCTACGGTGAAAATCCGGATACCTTTAAGTTGCTTGGCAGCCGCAACCGCATCATCTTCCAGGTCCTCTCCATCAGTAAGCAAAACGAGCGCCCTATGAGTGTCCTGCGATTTTCCCAGAGCTAGCTCGGCAGACTGGATCGCAGATGTAATATCGGTTCCACCTCGATCGACCGTCCTTGTATCGAGCTGGCTGATCGACTCAACGATTGTTTGATAGTCGACGGTCAGAGGGGCCTGGACTTGTGCTGTACCGGCGAAAGCGACCAGCGCAAAGCGATCGCCTCGCATGGCGTTCAATACGTCCTGCGCTGCGAGCTTTGCGCGCGCCAGGCGATTAGGTGCGACGTCGGGAGTCAACATGCTCTTGGACGTATCGATGGCTAAAATGATGTCCCGGCCGCTCCGGGTGAAATCCTTCTGTAGGATACCCAATTGAGGATGCGCCAATGCAACAATGATGCAGCCCAGCGCTGCCATAAAGAAAAGACGCTTCAACAAACGGCGTTTGACGGAAACCGAATCGCTCAGGGCGGGCAAAAGGCGTGCGGCCACGAGCTTCTGCAAGCGTTCGCGCGTCCGCCCATCGTTGCGGGCGCAGAGCAGAATCAACACCGGTAAAAGTAATAAGCCAAGTAGCCAATATGGTTCGCCAAATGTCATGGTACTCTGCTCCAGACAGTTTCTCGCAAGACGAAAATTGAGCCCAGAAAAGCGAGGCCAACACCGAGGAACCACCCGAACCCATCTTCGTAGTTTTGGTATTGCTGTACCTCGATCTCTGTTTTTTCCAGTCGATCAATTTCGCTAAAAATCGACTGCATCCCTTTGGTATCGACTGCGCGGAAAAAAACGCCTCCACCGATTCGCGCAATATCTCGACAGGTATCCTCTCTGAATGGCATCAGCTCCTGAGAATAGTATGTGTTGCCAAAGCCGTCTGAGTGAGGAAAGGGAACCAGCCCATTGGTTCCCGTGCCGATGGTATAGATCTTAATACCAATTGCAGCAGCCGCTTCTGCGGCAGTAAGCGGGGGGACACTGCCCGCGTTGTTGTCTCCATCTGTGAGCAGAACAATCACTCTGCTTTTGACCCTTTTATCGC
>JBPYFC010000266.1:0-4652 GCA_051984705.1 Chthoniobacterales bacterium
ATTGACTGGAACGATCCGCCGTTACTTTCAGCAATCCGGACCGATCCTGTGCTAAGTGGTGTCCGTTTGATCGCCGAGCCATGGGATGCGGGTGGAGCATACCAGTTGGGGACCAGCTTCCCAGGAATGTTCTGGCATCAATGGAATGGGATGTTCCGTGACGACATTCGGCGCTTCGTACGCGGAGATGCCGGAACAGTGCCATCTGTGATGCGTCGCCTATACGGCAGTGACGATCTTTTTCCTGATCGAATCGAAGAAGCGCGCCGGCCGTTCTACAGTGTTAACTACGTTGTATCTCACGACGGGTTCACTCTCTATGATCTGGTCTCGTACAATGAGCGCCATAACGAGGCTAACGGACTCGCAAACACCGATGGTCCGCAGAACAATTTCAGCTGGAATTGCGGTTGGGAAGGAGACAACGCTGCGCCAGCCAATGTTATCGCTTTGCGCAAACAACAGGCAAAAAACTTCTTCTGTCTGCTAATGCTCGCCAACGGGATGCCTATGTTCGCCGCTGGAGACGAGTTTCTTCACACACAAGGCGGCAACAGTAACCCTTACAACCAAGATAACCCGACAACCTGGCTTGATTGGAGCAAACTCAATAAACACGCGGATATTTTCCGCTTTGTGAAGCTGATGATCACATTCCGAAAAGCGCATCCAACGATTTGTCGCAGCGTGTTCTGGCGCGACGACATTCGATGGCACGGCATCAATTCAGCGCCAGATCTTTCCTTCCATTCGCAGACTCTCGCTTATTACCTGAACGGAGCGTCGGTTCAAGACGCGGATCTTTACGTTATGATCAATGGATTCGCGGAACCGCTCAGCTTCACGATCTGCGATGGGTTTCGAAAGCCTTGGATGCGCGTCGTGGATACAAGTCTCGCATCTCCGAACGACATCTGCTTACCCGGCAACGAAGTTCAGGTTCAGGGATCGAAGTATACGGTTCAAGCCAGATCGATTGTGGTGCTGATGCAATAGCGGCCTTCAGCCGCTGTTGGCCGTCGTCCGTCTTCCGTCTTCCGTTCACCGCGCTGTAGGCGCTGCAAATATGGAACGTGATAGATGTTGGCGGCAGAGGCGTGCTGCCGTACAGCGCGCGCTACAAGCTCCCTCATCACGGAAGACGGTCGACGGCCGACTGGCGAAGCCTAATATCCGATGGCGCAGCCATCTTTCCGCGATTCGGACGCACCGTAGTAGACTCCTTGCCGATCGTCCCGCATAATCGCCTGGTAACCGCCGTAACCACCAACATCGAAGCGGATGTGGTGGCCACGAGTCATCAATTCCCGGATTGTTTGATACGGATAGCCCGACTCCACATCGACCCATCCTCCATCTGTCATTGTCTCGCCGGTTGGCGCTGATGAACCTTCATGCTGCCAGCGCGCGGCATCGCCCGCTTCCTGGAGGTTCATACCGAAATCGATCAGGTTTGTCAGAATCTGGACCTGACCCATCGGCTGCATGTCTCCTCCCATGACCCCAAAAGCCAGCCATGGTTTTCCATCTTTCATAACGAACCCAGGGATAATCGTATGAAATGGACGTTTGCCAGGTGCGTAAACGTTTGGGCGGCCCGGCTCCATCGAAAAAAGTTCGCCGCGATCCTGGAACCCGAATCCGAGGCCAGGAACCACAATTCCAGCACCCATGCCGCGAAAATTACTCTGAATGAGCGAAACCATATTTCCCTGGTCGTCCGCAACGCAGAGATAGGTCGTGTCCCCCTGGGCCAACTTCGCGTCTCCCGCTTCACAGTGGAGAGCTGCCCTACTCATATCGATGTGCTTTCGCCGCTCAGCGCTGTATTCCTTCGACAATAGCTTTGAGATCGGTGGCGGATAAAAAGCGGGATCGGCAAACATTTTGGCGCGATCCTCGAACGCCAGCTTCTTTGCTTCGATCATTACGTGGAGCGCGTCAGGGCTCCCGAAGCCCATCGATTTGAGATCAAATCCTTCAAGGATGTTCAGCATTTCAAGCACGGTGGCTCCCTGAGTGTTGGGAGGGATCTCGTAAACGTCGTAGCCGCGGTAGTTCGTTGTTACCAAGTCGACCCACTCAGAATGGTGAGACGCGAAGTCTTCCCTGCTGAGAAAGCCGCCGTTCTCGCGGAAGAATTTGTCGATCTTGTCAGCAATCTCTCCCCGATAAAAGGCGTCTCGTCCTTGTTCTCCAATGATTCTGTAGGTATTCGCCAAATCAGGGTTTTTAAATAGATCACCTTTTTCAGGAGCTTGACCGTTAACCGTATAAGTTTGGCGCAAGGCTCCCGGCTGCTTCTCGAGGGCTTGGATGTTGTGCTTCCAATAGAATGCAATCAGCTCCGTCAGCGGGAATCCTTCCGTTGCATACTGGATGGCCGGCGCAAGATCATCTTTCATCGGCAGCTTGCCGAAACGGTCGTGTAACTCGAACCATGCGTCGACTGTGCCGGGAACACTGATCGAAAGCATGCCGAATTTTGGGATTGATTGAACGCCGAGTTTGTTCAACTCAGCCTTCATCTGGTCATAAGAAAGACCTTTGGGGGAGCGCCCACTCCCGTTGATTCCATAGAGTTTCTTGCTCTTCGCATCCCAAACGATCGCAAACAAGTCTCCGCCGATGCCACAGCTGACCGGTTCCATCAATCCAAGCGCCGCGTTTGCAGCGATGGCTCCATCGACTGCTGTCCCGCCCTGTTTGAGAACATCAATCGCGATTTGAGTCGCGAGGGGATGTGCTGTTGCGGCCATCCCGTGCTTAGCAATTACTTCCGATCGCGTTGCAAAAGTCTTGCCAGTGACTCGGTCCATTTGTCCAGAGGCTCCTTCAGCGAGAAGAGTCGTCGCCGCGATCACGCCAAGAAGAGCGGCGGGTTTCATGGTGAGCGCATATTAAGTCATCCAGCGATATGGGATTCAAGTCGGCGAGGCTGAGCTAAAGCTCAGCCGGAAGCCACCGGATTTTCTGCGCTACGGGAAAAATCGAGGAACCCTAATGCTTCTCCTCCTTCAGAAGCTTCTCGAATTTCTTCACCTTCGGCGCAACAACAAGCCGGCAATAACCTTGCGTGGGATTTTTTGCGAAGTAGTCCTGGTGATATTCCTCCGCTTTGTAAAAAGCCGATAACGGAACAATCTCCGTTACGATGGGGTCGGGCCAATTTTGTTGCGCCTCGGCTTTTGCTTTTTCCGCAACCGCTTTCTGCTGATCGTTCTGGTAGAGAATGATAGACCGATATTGGGTTCCCTCGTCCGGGCCCTGTCTGTTCAAAGTGGTTGGGTCATGCGCCTTGAAAAATTTTCTCAATAAATCATCCAAAGAAACTTTAGCCGGATCAAACTCGACCTGTACGACTTCCGCATGGCCGGTGGTTCCAGTACAAACCTCTTCGTAGGTCGGGTTTTTTCGCGATCCGCCTGCGTAGCCGGAAACGACCGACCGCACACCTGGGACCATTTTGAACTGAGCATCGAGACACCAGAAGCACCCCCCGCCAAACACGATGGTTTCCGTTTGTCCTGAAGATTTCGCGTCATCCATATTTGCCAGTGACACACTGGCCCAACCAGCAAAACAAGCAAGCAAGAGGAGAATACGTTTCATAAGGTAACCTGGTTCGGCGTTAATATAGAGAGTATTTACAGCATTACATATTCCTGACTCAGTCCCTGAGGCGTGAGACGTAATCCGTAAACCGTATTCCGTGAGCCGTAAACCGTATCCGGTATTCCAGGAACGGGATAGGCATCGGTAACACATTTGGGTCAATACATCGGTAACACTTTTGGTTTTAGGGTTACGCGTTTTCTTAAGTAAAGATTCTGCGGTTTTAGTGGGTTTTAGATGATTAGTCGAGGGCGTCCAGACTTGTGCATAATCGCCCCGGGCCGGCGTGCTGCGAGAATGCCTGGTACAGGTTCGTGACGTCGCAGCAGCGCGGCGGCCCGGAAAAAGGCGATTGTGAACAAGTCGCGCATTGGAGCCGAGGCTCTACGGAGCCCAAGATCAGTCTTTTTTTTCGTTTAGTTTTGCTCTTCACAAGATGCTGTGTCTTTCTGTAGTTAGCGGCTTCGATCGGCACGTAAAAAGCACTCCGAGACCGGCTCTATCCAACCCAGCAGTAGGCGAGCAAACCAGACTTCGAGTTCTCCTTGAGCGTTGCGCTTAAGCCCCACATCCCATCCGGCGAGACTTTTGCTGATCAAGAGCGCCTTATCGTTCCAACTGATTGCTCCACTGCTTCGGACTTTGCGACTGGCCATCTGCTGGTAGTCCAATTGATCAACTGGCTCATACTTGCGTTGACTCTTTTGGTAGACTTCGCAGGGATAGCGCATGCCCAGCGCTTCGTGGGGGCGCTGCTCATTGTATTCTTGGCGCCACAGATCCAGACTCGACTGATCGCCTCGGCTTAAGGCCTCCAACTCTAACCCGATATCTCGATGCATCCGCTCGTGAGCTCCATTATCCTGCGGATGGCCAGGGCGCCCTCTTTCTAACTCGATTCCTACCGCCATCCACCACGCCGAGAGCCGGCTCAAGCCCCACACTGTCTGGCTACTGCCAAAGGGAGTGCCGTTGTCACTTCGAATTGCCTCGGGCAAGCCATAGCGTTCAAATAGGCTCTCAAAGCTCTCTCGCAC
>JBPYFC010000267.1:0-3802 GCA_051984705.1 Chthoniobacterales bacterium
GCGGGAATAATGACTGATACCAACGCCTTATCCATGTTCTTCTACCCCGATGTACTTTGACGAATAAGACTAAATAAGAATCCTTGCGTCGACGGAAAATATTTACAGTAAGTATAAATGCTTATCCTCGCGGATGTGCCTTCCGCGGACGTGCCATGAGATATCGCAGATTTTCCGCCAGCGACTGCTTCGAAACGTTTTTCGACCAGCAAAATTCCTCAATTGAGGGATCCTACTTTTTGATAAGCGCTTTGAGCCGTGCGCTGCCACTGACATATTTCCGAAGCAGCCGGTTCCTAGGCGATTTTGTTGCATTACTATGTTGCCTTTGCCAATTTATCGGCAACCTATTTTCGCAACATACTAATAGGATACGCTCAGCGTCTCGAAACTTGACCAAGAAGACCCGTGCACAGGTCAAGGCGCTGAAAGAAGCGGGGTGCAAGCGCATTTTCCAGGAAAGTGCATCCATTGGTCGGTGGGATCGACCTTAACTTCCCGAGCCCCGCCTTACCCCACTAAACCCACCAATGCATCCAAACTTCTTAGAAAACAGATTAGTTTCCTATAGGTTTAGGAGTGTGGTGGAGTGATTTCACGGTGTGCTGGGCAATTACTTCAGGCTAGCTAGGCCCTGTGAGCAAAGCCTACCGGCAGTCGTACGGTCGCGACTTGGTGAGCCGATAATTGTCTACGTCTGGTGCATGCGTCAGCATTCAATCATTACGAATCTGCTGCCATCGTGATCGGTATTGACCGGTATGTCTTCCTGTTGAAACCAGCATTTCGGAACCACTTCGGCCTTGATCGAGAGAGTCAACGTCGTGAACCGCCGATGCTGTGATCGCTCCAGTGCCCTACTTGGAGGCAAAAAAACTTCTCGTCTGACTATGGGGAAGATCCTGGAAGCGATCCCTGCCGAGGCTAGTGAGATCGATCGGACATTGTCCCTATTGCCACACGACATTTCCACGGAAAATAGATGACTCCGCTTAACAGAATTTACTAGTGCACTGTATCATAGACTTCTGATATGGCTGTCCGGCAACATGAGCGCAAAACTGTTTCAAAGACTTACGATTGGCAACGGCGTCGAAACTAGGCATATCAGCATTAAACGCTACACTGCACTAGAAAGTCGCGAACCAAGTTCAGAAACGGAATCCGACCGCCCCTTGTTCGAATCCGTTAGAGATTATCGCTTCGAACTGCCTCGGATCCGCATTTGGGTGTATCTCTACGATCCGGAAATTGTCGATGTTGGGTTGCGAGGTGAGCCGCTGCACACCGTTCGTCTCGATGCTCTTAACAAAGATCACATCCTTCCCGCCGCCGTTGAGCCAGCTAACGAGGACAGGCTTGCCGAATACACCAGCCTGCGTTTGCAAAGTTGTTTGAGCGTTTTGCGTCGCCACCGCCGGGGCAGCTTGCGGAACTGCCGGAGTAGCCAGTGTCATTGGATCCGTCCGAGATCCGGTTTTCTCGTTCGGATCCTGCAAAATCTTTCTTTGTTGCCCTACTGCGCTAGTCGAAATGTAGCCGCTATCGACGTACCCGACATTAGAGCTTGAATCCGCGGGGCACGAATTGCCTGTGTTGATCACTACAGCAGCGATCGCCAATGGCGTCACACGCACCGAACCACCAGCCAGCTGATCCTTTTGCGTGACATTGGACCTTCACGCGCGCGATTGTGCTGAGCGTTTTCGAAATGGGGTGCGAAGTGGCCGCTGCGAACGATCAACCTGTTAAGCGCCAAATCTCACTGCGGCGCGAGCTTTCGCTTTTGCGGCCTCTTCTTCTCGATTCTTTGGCGGAGCGTTAATTTCAAGCGATCGGAGAAATCTTCCCGAGATACCGGCGATTTCATCGACTGCAGCCAGGAACGAGGCTTCGTTTGCCTTGGAAGGTTTGTGAAAACCGCTGATTTTTCTCACGAACTATAGCGAAGCAGCTCGAACCTCTTCGTCAGTTACTGGAGGATCGAAGTTGAAGAGTGGTTTGATGTTTCTGCACATAACTTATGACCTCAAGATATCTGAATCTACAACGGCTTCCGCTTGCATCCTCCCGAACGACTCAACGCGCCGGTGACTGCAGCAGAGACCACCTGCGCTTAATCCCCCGCCACACTCTTCGAGCTGTCAGGTAAGCAGCCCAAAGAATCCCGTGGAGCCGGGGATGGCGGTAGGGCCAATGCGCCACCCAGAGCTTCCGCCAAACCTTTGATCCCGTGAAGTCCGTCTCTTTCAAATAGCGAGCGAACCAATTGAGGAAGTGCTGCCGCACCGCGTTGTAGTTGCCGGCCTTGAGGTTCTCAGCCATGCAGGAGGAATCGTGTTGGCGATATTTGAACCAGATCCGATCTGAAAAGTAGACGGGTGTCCGAAGATAGACCTTGGTCAGGAATGCCTGGTCTTCGTACAACTGCAGGCGGCCGACATAGCTAGCCTCGAAACCGCCGACGCTCTCGATCACCCAACGGCGGACAATCAGGCAGGAGGGGCAGGGCGCCTCCGCCTTGCCGAGGGGATAAAGCGACAGAAGGGCTTCCGGCGGATGGAGGACCTGGTTCTGCACATGCCCGACCAGTACAGTCCGGTCTTTGCCGCCCTGCCAGGAATCCCAGTAGAGTGTTGCGCCGGCGACCAGTCCAACCTGCGGATGAGTTTCGAGGATCGACACCTGATCCCTCAACTTGTCCGGCAGCCAAACGTCGTCGGCATCGATGAAGGCGATCAGGTCCCCACGAGCGACCGAAATCCCCGCATTGCGCGAGGCGCTCATCCCGCGGTTCGCGTGTTGTGGGTGCTCGATGCAGCGAACCCGGTCCGGGTGGGTTTCCGCGTAACGACGGGCAATGGCAGAACTGGCGTCAGTGGAGCCGTCGTCTACGAGAATGAGTTCAAAGGAGCGACAACTCTGGGCCAGGACACTATCGATTGCTTCAGCGATGAAGGCTTCGCCGTTTAGGAAAATGGTGATGACCGAGACGTTAAACACGATCCATTTCGAGGTTTTACGAGTTTATAACTACATCATTTCAACTTGCCCAGCAGATCCCAATTTTGTAGAGTAAAACCTGCCCGAACTTCTTTTGTTGAAATCACCCCCAAGACATACTAACCGATGCGGGCCGGAAAAGCTTTTCCCTGAATGCGTGAGCTTAGCCCTCTTGTGCTTATCCGGTTATTTCAGCAAAGGCCCAGGTATTGGCTTGGGGTTCGGAACCGGCACAATACATGGCTGTCAAAGACCGACAAGCTGAAACAGCCGTATAAGCAGGAGCCCTCTAGTCGTCCTCGATCCGGTCCGGAATCCGAAAACGACCCGCGCCAAAGCGACCCAAACCCTCCTTAACTCAGCGCCATTCCGTGCAGAATTCACCAAGCGAGACCGTGCCGTTGCGCTTTAGCGTCATCGTCCCAACCTACCAGCGGAGAGACCTCGTACTAGCCTTGGTCCGTTCCATGATGCGTCAAGAGTTTGACGACGCCTTCGAGGTCATCATTGTAGTGGATGGTTCGGATGATGGATCCGCCCAAGCTCTCCGAAAACTTGGAAGCGAAGCACCTTTCCCGCTTACAGTTCTGGAACAAACTAACCAGGGCGCCGCCATGGCACGCAACCGGGGCGCCGCCACGGCACGCGCGGAGATTCTGCTTTTCCTCGATGACGACATGGAGGCACATCCGAAGCTTCTTGCTGAGCATGACCGATCACACAGAGAAGGAGCCGATGTCGCGCTCGGGCATATCCCGTTACACCCGGAATCCCCTTCCAACATTCTGAGCGCGGTGGT
>JBPYFC010000268.1:0-7624 GCA_051984705.1 Chthoniobacterales bacterium
CCGATACAACATCACTACTCCCGCTTTTTCCACCGAAACCCTCTCTTCGCGCTATCGGCTAATTTGTGAGTTAGGTAGGCCATCAATAGTGGTTTCGCGACAGACCAGACTCCCTTACCGACTGCACGCAGAAGACCGTTTGAGCTGGACGCTTTCGCGACGTGTTCGTTGGTCTTAGCCTGGACATAGACCTTTTTCTTACGAGCCGGCAGACGCGAAAGGAGCCAGCCAACGACTGCTGCAGAGCTGACCCAAGCCACCGAATGCCGGCGTAAAGACTGGGATAGATGTTGTCTGACATCCAGCTGCCTTCGTACGAGATCTGTTTGATTGGTTACTCGGGTCCGGAGATCAGCCAATTCGTTTGCTAGTCGCTGCTTTTGCTCTTTTGCGTCAGCCATTCGCGATCCTTCTTCAACTCGGACAGGGTAACGGGAAACAGCGTTCTAGTGATTCGAAACCGAAAAACGATCGCCACGATCACACAGGCTGAAAGGGATAATCCGGCGCATGCCAATGCACTCCACCCCCATTCCCAGTGGAACAAGATCGTCATAAGGTAGAGTAAGAAGACCAGAAGCATCATAAGAAACCCGCTAAAGAGCGCGATCGCACTTCCAAACAAAAGTGCGAGTACCAGCAAGTGGAGGGCCGCTTCTCTCGACTCAACGCCAAGCAGTTTCAGCTTGAGGGTGAGGTACTCCCCAAGCGAAGCAATCCACTGCCGCAACGATTTGGTGGTAGATTGCTTTAAAGCTCCTGGCGGAGCGTCAGATTCCATGGGTTATTTCCGGAACAAGAGACCAAGAACGAAGCCGACGCCCAAGGCAATCAGCACGGCTTTCGCAGGATTCTCCCGGATGTAGGTCTCACTCTCGGATTGCCAAGTCTTGGCGCGTGTTCGTGCATCTGACCAAGCGCTTTCGGCTGCACCGCGGAATTCTTTCGCCTTGCCTTGAGCCGCACTTCGGAGCTCGTCAGCCTTCTTTTCTGCGGCCCGTCGAATTTCATCTGCCTTGGCAGTTGCAGCTGTCTTGAAATCGTCCGCTGCAGCTCTGACATGTTCCTTAGCGCTGTCTGCTGCCTGTTTAGGGGTTTTGTTTTCGTCCATCGGTGTCTCCTCCAAGTTGCTCAATTAGATTGCAATAAATCACAGCACTGTCTCGTTTGGACCGCCAAAAATCAAGATTCGCGAAAAATAATGCGTGCTTTGCTGACATCGTACGGAGAGATTTCAATCTCGACCTTATCGCCCGGAACGATGCGTATGAAATTCTTGCGCATTTTCCCGCTGATGTGTGCTAGGACTCGTTGGCCGTTGGGAAGCGCCACCCGAAACATGGTATTTGGAAGAACTTCAGTCACGACACCTTCCGCGATCAAGGGCTCTTCTTTGGGCATAGAGGCTCTGATATTGCCCGAGTTGTTGTGGGAATTCAATGCTTGGAAGAGTCAGGAGTCAGGAGCTAGGAGCTAGGAGCTAGGGGTCGGGCATCAGGACCTGGGAACTATGAGGCGGACTCGGGCTGTTGATGCAATCTCTCTAGGAATCGCTCGCAAACCGCCTCTGGCTCCTGACTCCTAGCTCCTGACTCCTGACTCCTTCAAACCTCAACACCCCAAATCGTTCCGGAACATGAAACGTCCCGACCATGGTTGGTGACCATGCTGTTAGCTCACGAGGCTGCCCGTTAGGGCGCTCAATCCGTGCGAAGTTGACACGCCAAACCGGCGAGCGATTTGGATGACAATCGCCTAATGACTCAAACGGAACTCGAAACGCTGCAACCCAGCCGTAAGGAAGTCTGCCGCACGCAGTGACCAATCCTTCGCAGTCCCAACCTAGATCCTTTTTGATACCTGCTCGTGTGCGGCGTAAGACAAGATCTGCAACGGTGTTGAGCGGGTTAATCTCGAATTCGAAATAAGACAGCAAGTCACCGATTGGGTCCAAAAATATTTCGACGACCTCTTCTTCCCAGAGCGCATCGTCTTTCCGCGTTTTAGTAGCCCATGGTTCAGGGTCCTGACAAAGGAAGAGCCCATGTAAAGTGTCATTCGTCCAACCGACGCGAACCTCTGTTCCCCATCGCGGCGGTTGGCCAGAGCTGTTCTCCAGCAAGAAGAGCCGCGCACACTCGGTCCAGGGTGTACTCAGCGCGTCTAATGAGTGGAGATCCCATGAACCCGTCTTCGGACAAATCAATTCTGACCGTTCCACAGCGCACATTCGTGGATAGCACTGCCCAAGGTCCAGCAGAAAGCAGGACATAGCACCTAGTTCCCAACTCCTAGCTCCTGAGGGCTCCTGTATTCCCAAAGAAACCGCTTGGAACATCAACGAATCGCTTTCATATTTCCGGCCCAAATGCAGGAAGCTCTCGTAGCTCTGGAGGACGGGCGGGTGTTTCGTGGCGAGGCCTTCGGCGCCGCAGGGACAACCGTGGGAGAGATCTGTTTCAATACCTCGATGACGGGCTACCAGGAGGTTCTGACCGACCCGTCGTATCGCGGCCAGATTGTCACGATGACCTACCCGCTTATCGGGAACTATGGAGTCAATCCTTTGGACGATGAAAGTGCAGAGCCACATGTGCGTGGATTTGTAGTCGGTGAGTTGTCGTCCATCTCGAGTAACTGGCGATCGTCAGGCTCTCTCGACCAATATCTTAAGAAATGGAACGTCTGCGCTATTCAGGGAGTGGATACTCGCGCCTTAACGCGACATCTTCGGATCCGTGGCGCCATGCGCGCTTGTTTGACAAGCGAACTTTCCGATGAAACCGAAGCGGTCGAACGGGCACTAGTAAGTCCACTGATGGCCGGTTCTGATTACGTGAAGGAAGTCACGACGCCAAAGGCGTACGAATGGGACACTGACGATCGGTTAAGCCGCAACTGGACGATCGTCAAGAGTGGTCAGGTGGACGAGATCCTGGAGAACGGCCAGGCGTTTGAGAAACTGCCGCCAGTGCGCCATCGCATCGTTGCGTACGACTACGGGATTAAGCTTAACATCCTGCGCAGGCTGAGACAGAACGGGTTCAAAGTCACTGTCGTCCCAGCGAGCACCAGCGCTGAGGACGTTCTCGCGCTGAAACCGGAAGGGATTTTCCTCTCGAACGGTCCGGGTGACCCTGATCCTTTGACCGGAATTCACCGCGAGCTGCGCAAGCTTGTCGGGGAATGCCCGATCTTCGGAATCTGTCTTGGTCACCAGTTGCTCGGCTTTGCCTATGGGGGAAAAACATTCAAGCTGAAGTTCGGGCACCGGGGAGGCAACCAGCCGGTGAAAGATCTGTTGTCAGGGAAGATTTCAATCACCGCACAAAACCACGGATTCGCAGTCGATCCGGACTCGCTTCCCTCGAATGTCGAAGTGACGCACGTTAATCTGAACGATCAGACCGTTGAAGGTATGCGCCACCGCGAGCATCCGGTTTTTAGCGTTCAATACCATCCAGAGGCTGCTCCGGGACCGCACGACGCGACATATTTCTTCCGCGAATTCAGCCGCTTGATTGATGAGGCAAAACACTGAGCTTTCCTTGTCTGAAGCGAGGCGCATCACATTAGCTGCTCAGGGGTTTGCCAATCGTCATCCGCACCAAATTAGCCGGCGCCATCTTGCCGGTGTTCTCCGAGCCATAGGGATGGTGCAAATTGATTCTGTTAACGTTCTGAAACGGGCGCATTACGTGCCGTTGTTTTCGCGATTGGGCGTCTACGATCCCAAGCTTCTGGATGACATTGCTTATTCGCCGCGGCACCGACGTCTATTCGAATATTGGGGACACGCTGCCTCCCTGCTGCCGATCGAGACTCAGCCGTTCCTCCGATGGCGCATGGAGCGCGCCCGTACTGGAGAAGGCATTTGGAAACCTTTGTCGCTCTTCGCCCGTCGTCGGCCGGACTTGATGAACCAAGTTCTGGAGATCGTAAAAGCGTACGGCCCAATCGGTGCCGGCGACGTAGAAAAGCATTTACAAGTGAACGGTCCGAAAAGGAAGCCGGACTGGTGGGGCTGGAGCGACTGTAAGGCGGCTCTGGAATGGTTATTTGGGGCAGGCTTTATCACTACGGCGACACGAAGGCATTTTGAGCGTCTTTATGATCTTACCGAGCGCGTCATCCCGGCGGAAATTTTGGCCGTGCCAACCCCTTCTGTACCCGATGCGTTCCGAGAACTGATTCGGATCGCGGCTCGCGCACTTGGCGTAGCGACTGACATCGACTTGCGAGACTACTTTTGTCTGCCTGTCTTGGAGTCGCGAGAACCAATTTCAGAATTGGTGGAAGCAGGCGAACTGATTCCGGTCTCAGTTGAAAATTGGAAAGGCTACCTGCATCGAGAAGCAAAGGTCCCTCGTCAGATTGAGTGTGCGGCGTTGCTCTCGCCCTTCGATCCGCTTGTCTGGGAGACGAAACGCCGGGAGCGCTTGTTCGGTTTCCACTACCGGATTGAGATCTACACACCAGTCGAAAAAAGAAAGCATGGATATTATGTCTTACCCTTCCTTTACGGGGATCGGATTGTCGCGCGCGCCGATCTCAAAGCAAACCGTCAAGTCGGCAGGCTGGAAGTGCTCTCCGCCCACGCGGAAGCTGGAATCGAGCCTGAGTTGTTCTTACCGGCTCTGGCTAAAGAACTACAGCTAATCGCACAATGGGTTGGGCTGCCGAAGATTCAAGTTTCGAAGCGAGGAAAATTAGCTGGGTCGTTGCGGCGAACCCTAAGGGCGGATTGAAGCGCTCGGTGCTGTAGGGCGGCAGGCCCCGACCGGCCCTTTCAGGGCCGATGTTAACCGTCCAAAGCCGACCGTCGTCCGTCTACCGTTTTGCATGTGCGTTGCTGCAGGGCGACGACGACAGCGTATCCGTTTCTTGCAAACACTCACACTCGCACCCACACTCTCACTCATCAGATGTCGATCAACGCTTTCTTGCAACGCCTTCCTGGCGGATGCGCTTTGACCAACGCCAAAGACAGACTTCTATCGAAGGCGGCGATTGCCAAGATCAGAAAAGAGATTCGGCCCTACGGCATGTTGCTCGACTTCAAGCTAGATACGGTCGGCAAGTCCGTCTTTGTTTCAGTGCTGTTGAAGGGCGAACAGTCACCGGTCGAGATCCGAGCAACCAAATACGAGCTGATCCAGAAGGACGAACAACTATTCGTGGAGGTCGACGGCAAGTCGATCGAAACATCGCGCGAATGGCTTACACGTTTACTGCAAGATAAAATGGGACGCCGCTCGTTCGCGGTGCCGGAAGAACTAGCCTGGATAGTGATCCAGATGCTGGCCTGAGCCCGGAACCCGAAACCCGGAACTCGGGACCACCTGGTCACCAGGACAACTGATTCCAATATGTCACTGCGCCGCGGTGTTTTCGAACGATCTGGACCGAGCCATCTTGTGAGATAACCACACCAAGAGATTTAGCGTACTCTTCGCAAAAGCGGTATACAGCTCGATGCCGGGTCCCAACTCTTTCAATTGACATCTTAGTCCAGATTTCGCCCTCAGCGTCGAGGGCATGGCGCACCTGCGTGAATCCGGGAGGATCAACTCGCAGTTCTGCACCGAAACCGATCAGACGAAATCCGTGAGTGACTATCAGAGCTCCATCGACTGCCATCAGATCAGCCAGAAAATGAGCGAAATCGAAAAGCGCTTCATCAAGATCCGCAAGGGCGGGATCGATGAGGGTTTGATACTCGGCCCAACCGATCTTCCGACTATTATCCAATGGCGCAAGCTCTGAAAGACGAGTAATAGCGCTTCTTAAGAGGATCTCATAACGTCTTCGTGACGGAGAATCGCCAATCCGATATTTGAAATGGATTGCGTCACCACATTTGGTGAGTCGAGGTTCGTCCGCGGGATCCAGAATAACGAGCATGCCTCCGTGTCTCCCGTTTCTGACCACAGCCAACGTTCGAAGCAAAATGTTGTACCCCATCATGCGAGCGAAATCGGCATCCACCGGGACCGATTTCAAGTCAGAAGGCTGCCCAAAAACCTCGGTCAAAAGATTTTTTCGTGCCTCGGCAAAGAGTTGTTTGAGCCACCGCGCCTGAAGCAGGTCGAATGACTGCGATTCGATCCGTCCACCACTCAATGTAGCAATGCGCCGAGAACCCAGGTAGACGGACAGGTGACCTGGCCCAAGTGAATGTACGATCAACGATTCTGGAACTGAACCCTGATAACGGCCGCCAGCAACGCTGCTGAGCCAGCGTGTCCCTGAAACAACGACACCCCAGATGTGGAGATTTTGATCTGTGGCGGGGCAGACGCCGATCATTGATCGAAAAAACAACGCCGCCATCGCCAATCTCCGAATCTCTTGTTCATCAAACGGCCGGCCAGGTTCGAGGCTCAGCGGCATGAGTCCGCTTGGCGGACCACCTTCGGGGGCAAAAAAACTTGGATCGGCGAAGATCAATCGAAAACGAACTTGTCGATCTTCATCCCTCAAAAAGCTGGCGTGATACGCAACGTCCAGGAATTGATGTAGATGATGTTCTTGTGGTAGCCGGGAGAGACTCTCCGGAGGCCACGCCTTCTTGACCAGTTCCGTAAGCTGGGCTGGATAGGCAGGGCCGAGATAACTCTGGAGCCGCGGATTCATTCTTCTAAACACTCGATCCGAACGCTTTCCAGATTGATCCAGAAAGATTTCGGAGTTGAGATCTCTTAGCCTATTATGCGGACTAAGCCAGTAATTTCCAAGAGAGCTATTCTTTGCTTCGGGTTAGGTCTTTGCCTGATCTGTTTGAGTGGCTGTTCGTCTGTTCACACAGATTTCTCCGGTGACGCCAGATGGCAGTACGAGCATCGAGAAAGATGAGCGGCGCTTTCAGCGCGGCTGCTAGCAAGGATTAGATCCTGGACTCAGCCGTCCCTTACTCGGTAGGACTTTTTCCGTCTCCTTTGGCATAGAAGTAACGCGTGATGGGCGCGACCGGCAGATTCTAGACAGGCTTGAATTTTCCTAGCCACTCGTTACGCTCGGCGGCCCGGGCCAATGATCAACCGCGTGCTCGCGGCCCACGCGCCGATCAGCTGATGAACATTTTAAATGGCTGTTATGACAGCTCCGCTGAAATCGGTTTTTCCTTAAGGGACTGGCTCTTCACAACAGCGACCAAATCGGACAGATTTGCTCGCGGGGTAGATGTACATGCTGACGCCCTCATCATTGATCTTGAAGACACAGTGGCTCGCGCAACAAAACAAATGCCGGGTCCAGGGACCCATCGGCCATCTCCTGCGCTGCGATGGCCTCTATGTGGAGCCGCGGGTGGCGCATTTTATACTTGGCCGTCGCCGTATCAAACGCCGCCGCGATATCTTCGGCGGACACGTACACCCCCAACCGCCTGTCCTCCACATCCACAATGACGTAATAAGTTTTCATGCGTTGGGCCCTTTGGACTCCCTATCCCCAAGCGTGAGTACTAGAAGTAACTGAGGTGATTTAGTCCCTCCTGAAGTTCAACGTCAACCGGTGCAGATGCGTCGCCGCTCAGCAGGAAGACAAGTTGCATCGGCGTCGCCTCGGCCGGGACCCTCTTCGGGTGTGGAATCTCATTGTCCACGATCCATTCGCTTCCGTT
>JBPYFC010000269.1:0-3574 GCA_051984705.1 Chthoniobacterales bacterium
CGCCAAAACAACGCGTTCGTCGACCGTTACCTGGACGTACCGTTTGATCTCAGCCAGGTCATATTTATCGGCACAGCGAATTACCCGGAAGCAATTCCAGCTCCGTTACGCGATCGGATGGAAATGATCGCGCTGCCGGGATACACCGAAGCCGAAAAACTCCAGATCGCTCTGCGCTACCTGATCCCCCGTCAACTGCAGGAGAACGGACTGCAGCCGAACCAGTGCAAGTTCGAAGAGGAAGCAGTCAAAACGATCATTCAGGAGTACACGTATGAAGCTGGAGTCCGCGACCTGGAACGCCGAATCGCGGCGGTGTGCCGAAGTATTGCCGCCGAGATCGCGCGCGGCGTCCAAGGGGAGGTCATAGCGACGCCAAGCCTGGTTCGCGGCATCCTCGGTAATTCGGCACGTAGTGTGCGCGAACAACAACTTCCCCAAAGCACAATCGGCGTAGCTACAGGTCTGGCCTACACACCGACCGGCGGCGATATTCTGTTCATCGAGGCAACACGATATCCCGGGAAAGGGAACCTATTGCTCACCGGCCACGTCGGAGACGTGATGCGCGAATCGATGCAGGCTGCCTTCAGCCTCGTTAAAAGCCGGGCTCGCCAACTGAATATTGATCCAGGCCAGTTCGCTGAAAATGACGTTCATATTCACGTCCCGAGTGGGGCAATTCAAAAAGATGGTCCGAGCGCCGGCGTCGCGATGGTGACCGCGATCGCCAGTCTGTTCAGCAATCGCCCGGTCCGGAATGATATCGCAATGACAGGGGAGATTACACTGCGTGGCGTTGTTCTCCCGATTGGCGGTTTGAAAGAAAAAAGCCTGGCCGCCCTCCGGGCCGGTATTAATCACATCGTGATTCCAAGGGACAACGAGAAAGACCTCGAAGATATACCGCGCGAAGCTCGAAAACGCCTGCAGTTTCACCCGGTGAGCACTATCGACGAAGTTCTCCAGTTAGCCCTGGAACCGGAAGGGAAATAAATCAGCTGCGTCTACGAGCCTCGGCCTCGTGGACGTACCATCTACTTTCACTGCTTCAACGCAATCTCTAGCGCCTTCTGCACCACCGGATCCGGATCTTTCTGCTGCGCCTCGGCCAGTGTTTGCGCTATCGACGGATCCAGAAACTCTTTTGCGCGCCCAAACGTTTCCTGAATCAGGAACGCCATTCGCCGGCGCGCAATCAGCGGTAATTGGGTATCATTATCCGATGCCAAATCGGCTGCAATCTTACCGAACCGCTGACCTAAAGCGTCGCGATTGGTCTCCAGAACCTTGGAAGCATCCGGCATCGATTGTCCTTGCGGAAGACTAGCCAGGAACTGTTGACCAGCCTGATCGTAGTCCAGAAAGAAAAGAACCCCGATTCGCTCGAGCCGGAGGAATTCATTCAGGTTTCCAGACTGCGCGTAGGCTTTTGAAACCTCCTGGATCCCGCTGGCGACATGACCTGCATCGTTGAGGCTCTGCCCAGTTTGGTTTTGATTAAAGAGCGATTGGAGCACGCGTACATCACAAAGCGCTTCGAAGGCGGCATCACCGCTCTTTGGAAGATCGCTCGCCGGCATCGCTGCGACCGCTTGACACCGTTGCTCGTATTCAACCGGAGATAGAACCGGCGCTGCGTCAGTCAGCTTGGCCACTGCCGGCACATCCGGAAACAGCAACTGGAAACGCTTTAGCAGGTCTTGATTAGATAGAGCTATCTCACCGCTCGGTCCGCGTTGGCCTTCGTTCCCGTCTTTTTCGAGCGTGTCGAGAATGGCCAATTTGGCGTCGCAATCTTTCACCGTTTGCTCGGTCTTTTGTACAAAATCAGGTACGCCCATCTTCTGCGAAAAAGCAGCGCTCACTTTCGGCGCTACATCAGCCGGTACGCCGGCACTCTGAAGCCGACCTGTCAAAGAACCCTCAACGCCGTGATAAAAATCCAATCGTTTGCGACAGGTCTCCTGAAGCGATTGCGCGGCTCCCTTTGTACTGGCAAACGCGTTCTGGTCGGTCCGCGCGTCCAGAAACGCATCGAAGCTTCGATTCAGATCCTCCTTCGCGTCCTCTTCCGCTGAATCGCCATTGGTCAGTTCGTGGTATGCGTCGTGCAGGGCTTCTGCCATGCCTCTCTTTTTCCCCGGAACAACCTTCGGATCCAAATCCAGCAACCGGAGATAGTCCTCTGGTTCTTTGAAGTTGAGATTCACGCCTCCAACTTCACCGGTCAAGATTTGATGGATGTACGCCGGAGCATTCTCGAAAAAATCCGGATTCCGGATCAGGAAGCCGACACAAAAAGAGAGCAGAAAACCGCCCAACAAAATCAGCCCAATCCGCCAGTAAATTCGAGCGCGCGCCGGGTCCGCCATAAGAGCGCCGGAACCTTTACCCGAAAATCGCAGCTAGATTCAATCCAAATCCTATTGCTCCGCACATAACGGAGCTCATCGAAATCGTCCTCGTCTCGTTCTCGACGAGGACGAGTACGCCATCATGGGCTGGCGTTAAGGACTAAATCAACATAGTTGTTGGGAGGACTCGCGTCCCAACGGTATACGTCCCATAAGTCCCATCCGTCCTACCTCGCCTTAAGAATCGTCCCCCGAACCTCCCCAAAACCTACCCGAAAACCGTCCCCCTGGGCGTACCCGGTTATGATCACCGTGTCGCCATCCTCCAGAAAAGTGCGTTTCTCGCCGTTCGGAAGCTCAATCGGATCTTTCCCGCCCCATGCGAGCTCAAGCAGACTCCCAAAGCTCTCTCTTTCGTCGCCACTGATTGTTCCGCTGGCTAACAGATCGCCGGTGCGAAGATTGCAGCCATTTATCGTATGATGTGCAATCTGCTGGTTCATATCCCAGTAGAGGTTCCTAAAGTTCGTCCGGCAGATGGTTGCAGGCGACTGCATCGACCCCGCCTGAAGGCCAACCTCCAGGTTTATGTCGTAACTCCTGGCCTGATTGTGCCTCAAATATGGCAGCGGTTGCGGTTGCTGTGCCGGCCCTTTGATTCGAAACGGTTCCAATGCGTCCATTGTAACGACCCAAGAACTCACGCTCGTTCCGATATTTTTCGCCAGGAAAGGTCCCAGGGGTACATACTCCCAGCGTTGCACATCGCGAACGCTCCAGTCGTTCACTAGTACGAGCCCAAACAAATGTTCGTGGGCCCCACCAACAGGAATCGGCTCACCAAGCCTGTTCCCGGTTCCAATAAACGCGCCAACTTCTAGCTCAAAATCCATTTCGCGACTCGGTTCGAATCGCGGCTGCGATTCATCAGCACGTTTGATTTGTCCATAAGGGCGCCGGATTGATGCACCGCTCAGAACCAAGCTGCTCGAACGACCGTGATATGCCACCGGCAAATGAAGCCAATTCGGTAACAACGCGTTCTCTTTTCCTCGAAACATTGTTCCGACATTGGATGCATGCTGTTTCGAAGAATAAAAATCGGTGTAATCTCCGACCTGAACCGGAAAGTGAAGCATGACCTGCTGAATCGGGATCAGCACATGCTCGCGAAGCGAACGATCATCGCGCACCCGAGGATTTCGTTCGTCTAACAG
>JBPYFC010000270.1:0-5262 GCA_051984705.1 Chthoniobacterales bacterium
AGCATTGGCAGGAATCGACTGGCATCCTTTCGCGTTTGGCAACGCCGCAGAGGGGACAGACCAGCACAGATTCGAGAGGCGCGAGATTCATGGCTAACGCATTTTGATTGAACAGCAATCTGGCGCACCGCTAGTCGCTCCCTCTTTGTCTTCCGGCAAAGGACGCATACCTTTCGCCGCCGCTTCCCGGAAAGCCTCTACTCCTTTTTCGTCCAGGTTCTTCCGCACGACATTCAGAACGTCTTGTTCAAACTCTTGCTTCGAGTGCTTAACGTCGCTGATGAACCGATTCTGAATAATTTGTGCGAGATCGGCGACAAGCGTCCGAGCGGTCGACTCCGGCACCGAGACCTTGGCGTGGACTCGACGAACTAGCCTCGCTGCAATCACCGCCGCTTCCCGTCTGCTGAGCCGGTCGACATCGGCGCCTCGATACCAATCGGCACGCGTAGAGAAATCTTTCAAGGCGGTCTCACGGTCGTCCCCGGTGAGCTCAGTTCCATCAGCGCCGCTAAGTTCCAGAGTTGATTTGACCTTGCTGGTTAGCGCCTCACGATCTGCGCCATCCGCAGATATCACCGCTATAACTGTTCCAGTGCCGTTAAGCCAAGCCTCTGAAATATTGGGTTGGCGCTGCAGCTCGAGAAGGATCGGTTTTGAGAGGCTGCCACAACCAATCTGAGGAACAGCCTCGCACTTGAACGGTACCTTGAACAAGAGGACGCGGTCATTGTCTTCTGCAGTCGCGTTGACTTCAGTAAAGGCTAGGAAGGTACCGAGCAGACCTGTCGTGACGGCTCCGAGGATTCTTGTTTTCATTTCTTTTGTTCGTTGACTTCATTTCAGGCGAGCCACGGGACCGCGATCAAGGCGAGAGCAACGATCGCTGCAATCCAGAAGCCCCAACGCCAATGTCTGAGAAGGCGCGCGTCGCCACAGGCTGACCCCTGCGCGCAGGCCCGGGATGCGATATAGACACGATGGAATGCCAGTCCGAGAAATAGAAGGGTCAACACAATGAAGATCGGGCGATAGGGCTCAAATAGCATCAGGGAACTGATCCAAGCGCCTCCAATGCCAAGTGACAACAGAAGAATCGGGCCGATGCAACAAATGGATGCCGCGAGGGCAGCAATAACTCCCGCCACTAGAAATCTTTTCGGACTAGAAACCTTTCTTTCGGCCTCAGACATAAATATCTGAAGCGATCCTACACGCCGTACTATGGTACGGAATCAAGAGCAAATTTTGACGATGCGAGACAACGAACCAGAACTGACGATCGGGCGGATCGCTGCCTCGGCCAGGGTAAACGTTGAGACGGTCCGATACTATCAGCGGCGCCGTCTGATCGAGGAGCCGCGAAAGATTTTCGGCAAATATCGGCACTATCCGCAGGCTACAATTCAGCGAATTAGATTTATTAAGAAGGCTCAGGAGCTTGGATTCACGCTTAAGGACATCGCAGAATTGCTTGCTCTGGATAGCGAAACCGCATGCGCAACGATCCGCGGGGTCGCGGCTCAAAAAGTCAGGTCCATAGGAAACGAAATTTCTAGACTAAAGAGGATGCATTCTACGCTCTCCAGACTAGTGCGAGAATGCGATAAGCGGCAAAGAATGGGCTCCTGCCCAATCATTGAATTGTTCCAAAGGTAGCGGTCCAGCTAAGAGGGTAAGGCGGCGGGTCCGTCGCCGCCGGTGTCCCGGATCGAGCCGCTCAAAGCTCGACGGCGGCGACCGAGCGTCGCCAATTAATGTGCTGCGGCCATTTCTCCGCTTCTGCGTTGGGCTTTCTTGAACAGGAAGACCAGCGGAGCGCACAACAAGCACACAATCATTAACATTCGGAAATTGTCGATATACGACCAGTAAGAAGCCTGTTGCTGCAGGGTCTGATACAACAGACCGTACGCTTGATTATGAGCTGCTGGAGCGCCTCCTTGCTGCGCTAACGAGCCCTGAATTGTCGCGAGGTTCTGGTTAAATACGGGATTGAACTGACTCATGTGTCCCACCATCAGTGCCTGATGCGCCTGCGCGCCGCGTGACACCACTGTGGTGACCAAAGCGATACCGACGCTGCCGCCAAGGTTGCGAAGCAGACTGGTCAATCCGGTAGCATCACCCATGTTTTCCCGCGGAACCGTCGCCACCGAAAACGTGGTCATGGGGACGAAGATGCATGTTACAGCGAACCCGCTAATGACGATTGGCCAAACGACGTTGATCGGCGAGATGTCCAGCGTCAGGCCCCCGAAAAGGTACATGGAATAAGCGAGAATAACGAATCCGACGCCTATCCAGGCTCGACCGTCGAGCTTCGAACTAGCAATGATTCGGCCGGAAACGATGCTGCCAATGATTGCACCAAACCCGCGTGGGCTCATTACCAGTCCTGCCTGGAGCGAAGGATAAGAAAGAAGGCTCTGCAAAAACAGCGGCAGGATTGCCGTCGTACCGTAGAGAATTGCGCCAACCAGGAAAAGCAAGAGCGCACCGTTTGCCAAGTTCCGATCCAATAAGACGCGCAGCTTCACAATTGGATCCTTGGTGCGCAGCTCCCACCACATGAAAAGCGCGAATCCGAGCACGGCTCCAATTGCCAGAGTCCTGATAAAACCGGAAGACAGCCAATCGTCTTCCTGGCCTTTATCCAGCATGATCTGCAGACACGCAATCCAGATGATCAACAATCCAAAACCGACAAAGTCGATTCTGCCAAGGCGTGTATTTTTCAGATACGGGGGATCCTCGAGAAAGATCGAGCAGAGGAACATCGCCAATATTCCGATCGGAAGATTGATGTAAAAGATCCAGCGCCAGGAGTAGTTATCCGTGATCCAGCCACCCAGAGTCGGTCCAAGAATCGGCGCCACAACTACGCCGATTGCGTAAACCGACATCGCAGATCCTCGTTTTTCGATCGGGAAACTCTCCAATAAGACTGCTTGGGCTATCGGCTGCAGGGCGCCGCCTCCCACACCCTGCAGAATTCTAGCGACAATCAGGAAGCCGAGGCTGTTGGCTAAACCGCATAAGGCGGACGCCAGAGTAAAGATCCCAATACAAGCAATCAAAAACCGTTTCCTTCCGAAGAACCTTCCTAACCATCCGGTCGCAGGCAAAACCACTGCATTCGACACGAGGTAGCTGGTAAGAACCCAGGTCGCCTCATCCGTACTCGCCGATAGATTGCCGGCGATGTGATTCAGGGACACGTTCGCCACGGAGGTATCGAGCACCTCCATGAACGTCGCCAACATGACCGAGACAGCTATCAGCCATGGATTCACCGCAGGCTTCCAATTCATTGCGGCGGCGGAGTTGGGCAAATCTGGCATAGGCGTTTGGCGTTTCGCCTTTGGCGTTTCGCCGCTAGCGATTGGCGGTGGCGACCCGGCCCTCGGGAGACGGCGCTCCGAGTCCTTTGCGCAGGATCAGGAAGACACCGGCCACCAGCATCACAAGCGCGACTGCGACGTTAAACGGGGCAAACTCAATTCCGGAGACTTTAACGGTCGGGACCACGGATTCGCCCGGACCGATTGGCAAATCGCTCTGCAGCGGCTTATCAAACACGATCTTTACCGGGACGCGCTGAACCACTTTGACGTAGTTCCCAGTTGCGTTCTCGGGTGGCAACAGGCTGAAACGTGCGCCGCTTCCAGCCTGGATGCTATCGACGCGCCCTGAAAATTTCTGTCCGTGGAGCGCGTCTATGGCAATTTCAACATGCTGACCGACTCGCATCTTGCCAATCTGGTCTTCTTTGAAATTTGCTGTTAGCCACACGTTTTTTGGCACAAGCGCAAAAAGGTTCTGGCCTGCTTGAACGTAGGCTCCGGGTTCGACCGATTTTTGCGTTACCCGGCCGGCTTCGGGCGCCTTCACCAGCGTGTAGGACTGGTTTAGTTGGGCAGCCGCCAAATCAGCATCTGCCTGTCCAATTTTCGCTTTGATGCTTTCCAGCACAGCGGCAAACGCATTTACCTGCGATCGAGCCTCTGCCACTTGCGCTTGGTCGCTGGCCACCTTTTTCTGGGCGGCATCATAGGTCGCACTGCTGGCTTTAGCAGCCGCTCGAAACTGATCCACGTCTGACGGGGAGACTACTTTCGTTTTGAATAGTTCTTCATTCCGGTGCCAGTCGCTCTGGGCTTTGTCGTCTTGCGCCTTATCCGCGGCTGCAGTGGCGCGATCTGAATCGGCGGTCGCTTCGATCATCCTCACGTGCGCCATGGCTTGCTCCAGGCCGGCTTGCGCCGCGTTTGCCTGTGCCACCGCGCTCTCTTTGGCTGCTGCTTTCTGACGTGCAGCCGCATCCAGGTCACGCGGATCTAGTTCAACGACGGTCGCGCCTTTCTCCACATCCTGGTTGTCCGTTACGTAAACATTCTGAACCCGCCCCGCAATCTTCGCTGAGATCGGCACAATATGGCCGTCAATGAAAGCGTCGTCGGTAGATTGATACGCTGCTGAATTAGCAAGAAAAACAAGCCCTCCCAGTACCAGAAGCGCATAGGCTGCGGCTACTCCGTACGTAATCAACGTCCTTTTGCTTGGACCCGTACTTGTGCGGATCCGGCTTCGGTTGATCTCCTCAATTCCCGCGGTATGCCGCGGCGAAGAAATCGTTTTGGCAATTTCAAGTTGCTGCGACATGGTGGCTAAGGTCCGGGGTTTAGAGTTTGCGACTTCGCCAAGGCTTCCAACTTCGCCGAGGCTTCGTTGGACGCGTCGTCGGACAGGCCGGAATCCGGATTTAGGGCGGGCGTTTCGCGTTTGGTCCCCTCAGAGCGCGACTTTCCGGGTTTTGCTTCTACGCCGCGGACAAAGATATCCACGACCGTGTCGATATATTCCTGAGTGGAGTAACTCCTGGGTAGATAACCTGCGGTGTTCCGCAACATGCCCGCATAGAGAGCGTTCCGAAAGACGTCTAGAGCCTGCTCCGCATTGAGATCCCTTCGAACCACACCAGCCCGCTGCGCATCTTCAAGGATCGAGACCAGCCGCTTTCGAACCGGTAAAACAACATCACAGATTACTTTTTGCGTCGATTGTGGAAGAGTCCTCGCTTCTGCGATCAGAGCCCGGGCGAAAGCTTCTTTGTGCTCCAAATGATTATAGTAATGACGCGCGTAATCGAAGACACTCCGGCGCAAATCTTCTTTCCAGGAGGAATGCTGGTTCATCAGCTCGATTTCTGAGGCAATCCCCTTGTCAATGACCGCGGAGATAAGATGTTCTTTGCTTTTG
>JBPYFC010000271.1:0-7192 GCA_051984705.1 Chthoniobacterales bacterium
GCAGGCGGCCTAGCGATGATCATAGCAGCACTGACCCATACGGCTATTCTCGACGTGACCGGGACCGTCGCCAGCGTCGCTGCGGTCACCGGGACCCTGTACGCGATCTGGCGACGCCGGAAAATCCTTCGCCAGTACCGCGAAGAGATGAACCAGAAACGGCAAGAACTGTCACGCGCAGTGGAAACCCAGCTCAGACACGCGATCGACGCCTTTTATCACGAGGTTGGTCAGACATTCGCGCCTCTGGAGAGTTTCTGTGAAGCTGAAACGAAGCGCCATTTGCCTTTGAAGGAACAGATTGATCGAATCGACGCCAGTATCGGGACGATTAAGGCGCAGGTCGGGTAACAGCCGATATGGCAAGACGGCGATTGGGCGAGACGGCGACTCTCGTGGGCATGCTAAGGAAACGCCATCGCCGTGTCGCTTGTCGCCGATTCGCCGGATCGCTGGGCTGTCACATGCGCAAAGCGCTTGTGACGGCCTAGGCGTTGTGGCAGTCTCCGCGCAATCGCATTTTTCATGAGTCGATTCGCCCGGAGACTGTTCAGCGCGATTGCGATGTGGCTGGTTGCGCTGTTCGTAATCTTTTCAGCAAACGAGATCCTCTTCATGCTTCTGGTGGCCTCCATGGGGCTAGCTGGCCTGTGGGAGTACTACCAGATGATTGAGCAAGCCGGGCTCCGCTGCTTCAAAGCATTTGGCATGGCGTGCGGAGCAGCCTGTTTTGTAGGCAATTTCCTGGTTCTCCGCACAAACAGCCAAACCTGGGCATACGATTTCGAAATGTTCGTGCTGCTGATTTTTCTGTTCGGCGTTTTCGCCCGTCAGATGTTCCGACAAACGACAAAGCGGGACCCGGTCGAGACCATGGCCTACACCCTCTTCGGCCTCCTGTACGTGGCGTGGCTATTCAATTTCCTGTTGAAAATCGTGTATGTGATTCCACGCGCCCCGGACGGCGCTACGGTTGGGCAATTCTACGCACTTTATCTTGTCGTGGTGGCGAAATTCAGCGATATGGGCGCCTACCTTGTCGGGAGCCGGATCGGAAAGCATCAGATGATTCCGCACATCAGTCCGGCCAAGACATGGGAGGGATTTTTCGGGGCGCTCGCATTCGCGGTCCTGGGAAGTCTAGCCGTGATTTTCTTGATGCCGAAGCATTTGGCGTGGTTGAATCTGTTTCACGGGATCGTGCTCGGTCTGATCATTGGATGCGCGGCGATGGTGGGCGACCTGGGAGAGTCCATCGTTAAGAGAAGCGCCGGTGTGAAAGACTCTGGATCGATATTACCGGGCATCGGGGGCATGTTGGATCTTATTGACAGCCTGCTGTTTACTGCTCCTCTACTCTTCTTCTATCTCAGATTCCTAGTTCGATGAGAAAACGTCGCGTCATTTTGCTCGGCTCCACAGGATCTATCGGGGCGAGCGCGATTAAGGTCGCACAGATTATTCCTGATCGGATGGAAATCTTGGGCATGGCTGCTAGGCAGAGCGCTGCCAAGCTGGCCGAAGCGGCCAATCGACTTAGACCAGCTGCGGTTTGTATTGTCGATGAAACCCAGGAAGATAAACTCCGGACGGCGCTGACGTATCGCCCAAAGATTTACGCCGGCGAAGCCGGGCTGGTCGAACTCTCTACCACGGCGGCTGCCGATATGGTTCTCGTGGCAATCATCGGGACTGCCGGGCTGCGACCCGCCTTGGCTGCCGTTGATTCTGGAAAAGATTTGGCCGTAGCCAGCAAAGAGATCCTGGTCATGGCCGGGGAAATCGTAACGAGTCACGTTCGCAAAAAAGGAGTGCACTTGTTGCCGGTTGACAGCGAGCACAATGCAATCTTCCAATGCCTGGAAGGGAAGCGTCCTGAGGAAATCGAGAATCTGATTTTAACCGCCTCTGGCGGTCCGTTCCGCACTCTGCCTGCTGAGAAGCTTAAGGATGTCACCGTTGCTGACGCTTTGAAGCATCCTACCTGGAAGATGGGGCAAAAAATCACGATCGATTCAGCGACGCTGTTCAACAAGGGACTCGAAATGATTGAAGCGCACTGGCTGTTCAACGTGCCGATGAACAAGGTTCAGGTTGTGGTTCACCCGCAGAGCATCGTGCACTCGATGGTTGAGTTTGTAGATGGCTCGGTTCTTGCTCAGTTAAGTCACTCCGATATGTGTTTCCCAATCCAGTATGCGGTCACCTGGCCGGATAGAGTACCGCATGCACTAAGACCGTTGCGTTTTGCAGAGGTTAAACGCCTCGAATTTGAAGAACCGCGCTACGACGTTTTTCCAGCTTTGAATCTCGCGCGGACCGCTGGCGAGACTGGCGGACTCCTACCGGCTGTATTGAATGCTGCAAACGAAATTGCAGTCGAAGCTTTTGTTGAAGGGCGCATTGCTTTCACCGAAATCTGGCAATTGGTCCGGCGGGCCATGGAGAATTGCTCAAATTTGGCGAGGCCCCTCCTGGATGATATAGTCCGGGCAGATCTGCAGGCCCGCGAGTTTGTGCGCGAGGCAATTGCAACACGTTAGTATATGATTCTGAACATCTTACGCATCGCGATCACCATCGCTGAGGTAATCCTGATCTTTAACCTTCTCATTATCGTCCATGAGCTCGGCCATTTCCTGGCAGCTCGATGGCGCGGACTTCAGATCGACAAATTCGGCATCTGGTTTGGTAAGCCGCTATGGAAAAAGACGATCAAGGGCGTCGAGTTTAGCCTTGGCTCCATCCCGGCCGGCGGATTCGTTTTACTCCCCCAGATGGCGCCAATGGAGGCGGTCGAAGGGAACGCCAGCCACCCGCGGGAGAATCTTCCTCTTATTCAGCCTTTGGACAAAATTATCGTCGCATTTGCCGGCCCACTCTTTAGTTTCCTGCTCGCGGTTTTGTTCGCCCTGATCGTCTGGGCAGTCGGTCGTCCCGCATCCGAAGCCGATACGACAACAACCATCGGTTACCTGGTGCCCAATGAACCGGCGGCAAAAGCCGGTTTCCAAATCGGGGACAAAATTCTCGAGGTTGATGGTCACCCCGTGTCGCGGTTCTCTGGCGCGATTAATAGCGTAATGTGGTACGTCGTCCGCAGCGAACGAGCAGAAGGTGAGACAATACCGTTTAAGGTCCAGCGTGGTGACCAGCTCTTGACCGTTAATTCAGGATTTTCAAAACCGCAGACAGATGGATGGTGGGAGAGAGGCAGCCTGAAGCAGGTCGGCATATGGCCTGCGGTGACACCAATTGTGGCAAAGGTAGATTCCGGGTCATTAGCGGATCAGGCTGGTATCCGAGCTAACGATGAGATCCTCGAAGCCGATGGGCAGAAACTCTACCATCCTCAGCAACTCTTTGAGCTGGCTCAGAAAGACCCTTCGAAACCGTTGATACTCGCCGTGAATCGCCGCGGAAAGCTGATTGAGCTGAAGGCTTCGCTCGGCCACCCGGTTGTTGAAAGCGTCATCAAGAACAGCCCTGCGGAAGTGGCGGGCATCCAGCGGGGCGATCGAATTGTGGCGGCGAACAACCAGCCAGTTAGCGATCCGAGTGTAGTAGTGAAAGAGGTCCAACAACATCCCGACCGGGTATTGAGCCTGACGATTCAGCGCGGTGCTGAGACGAAGACTGTGCGTCTTCTACCCGCGACCCCCGACTCGCCGGCTGCACCCGACGCACAGAGTAAGCCGATGGCTGGATTTAGACTCGAATCCGAGCTGCGTTCCGGGCTCGCGTTCGACAATGGCGGCCGCATGACAATTGTCCACACATCGCCGCTTGAACAAATAGCAAACGCTGTGAAGACAGTGACTGGCACGATCGGGGCGCTGCTTGCGCCGCAATCGGACATCAAGCTTCAACATATCAGCGGTCCGGTGATGATCATGCGTACGTACTATTTGTTGTTCGAAAGCGATTTCGGATGGCAGCTCGCGCTTTGGTTCAGTGTTGTCTGCAACATCAACCTGGCGATTCTCAATATGTTACCGATTCCGGTCCTGGACGGTGGTCACATCCTGTTAGCCATCATCGAGGCGGTTCGCCGGCGTCCGATCAACATTCGAATCCTTGAGGTTCTGCAGGGAGCCTGCGCGTTGCTATTCATCGGCTTTATGCTCTATGTGACTTTCTACGACGTTCAGGACTTACCCTGGAACGCCAAGCAGAGAATCCGATTTAATACTCCGGCTAAAGCAGCACCACCACCCGAGGCTAGATGAGTTACCTGCTTTTTTGTCCTGATCCTTTGGCCTATCACCGGCGCCTGACGCGCGAAGTCAAGGTTGGCAAGGTGGGTGTAGGTGCGCATCACCCAATCCGTGTCCAATCGATGATTACGTGCGACACGATGGACACGGAAGCCTGCATTGAACAAACCGTTCAGCTCGCCGGCGTCGGATGCCAGATCGTGCGTATAACCGCCCCAACGGTCAAAGACGCGAAAAATCTGCAATATATCAAGAAGGGCCTTCTAGATCGTGGATGTGACATCCCGATCGTGGCAGATATCCACTTTAAACCGGAAGCAGCGATGGAAGCTGCTCAGTGGGTCGAAAAGGTTCGCATTAACCCCGGCAACTATGCCGACTCGAAGAAGTTTGCCATAAAGGAGTATACCGACGAGCAATATCAGTCGGAGCTGGAACGGATCCGAGAGCGGTTTAGTCCGTTAGTCCTTCTCTGTAAGGAACGCGGAATCAGCATGCGGATAGGAACTAACCACGGCTCGCTGAGCGACCGCATCATGAACCGGTACGGGGATAGCCCCCTCGGGATGGTTGAAAGCGCGTTAGAGTTCGCGCGAATCGCTCGTGATCTTGGGTTTCACGATTTCATTTTTTCAATGAAGGCGAGCAACCCGAAAGTAATGATTTCGGCGTACCGCCTTTTGGTAGCGCGTCTGAACGACGCTGGGCCGGATTGGAACTATCCTGTTCACCTGGGCGTCACTGAAGCTGGCGATGGCGAAGACGGCCGTATCAAGAGCGCGATCGGAATCGGGTCGCTTCTCGCGGATGGTATCGGCGACACCGTTCGGGTCTCCCTTACTGAAGACAGCGTGCACGAGATTCCGGTCGCGAAAGAGCTGGTCGCTGAGTATAACCGGCGGCAGGCGACGCCCACCTCCGAATTCAAATCCGGTGTTGAACTCTCATTTGATCCGTTCAGTTTCGTGCGTCGCTTGTCGGAACGAACATCGCTGCCGCCCGCTGATTCTGAGAAGGCAGATGCCACCGGTATACATGTGGGCGGTGAAGAGACGATTAGAGTCATCGTCCGGCAAAAGACTTTCGCTCAGGTCGCTCATAAGCTCGATCGCATGGGGGATTTTCAGCCTGAAGCGACCGTTGAATCTGCAAACGGGGCGGCGATCGATCCGAGAGATGCAGAGGAAGTTGGCAGGATCAACAGCCAGACAAAGCCACAGTTGGTGACGATCAAAGATGGCGTAGATCTTCCCGTGATCACAGCCTACCGGATCCTGGCTGCAAAGCTCGACTCTCGGCACCCGATTCTGTTGAAGGACTGTTTTGCGCCTTCCACTGACCCGACTCGACCTTTTCTCCAGACGCTGTTGGAATCATCGACCAACATCGGCGCTCTTTTATGTGATGGCATTGGCGACGCGATTCTGGTCCAGGGGGAAGAAGCTCCAGGCCAATCCTTGCGTCTCGCCTACAACATTTTGCAGGCGGCCGGTGCGCGAATCTTCAAGACTGACTATGTTGCCTGCCCCTCATGCGGGCGTACGCTTTTCAATCTGCAGACCACAACAGCGCGGATCAAAGCCGCCACTAACCATCTGAAAGGGGTCAAGATTGCCATCATGGGATGCATCGTAAATGGTCCCGGCGAAATGGCAGACGCCGACTTCGGCTATGTCGGGGGCGCGCCCGGAAAAGTGAATCTCTACGTGGGCAAGAAGCCTGTGAAGTTCAACATTCCGGAAGCAGAGGCGGTCGACCGCCTGGTTGACCTCATCAAGGAACACGACCGGTGGCTGGAGCCGCAGGAGCTAGCCGGAGCGACTCAGGTGTCGGCGTGACAAACTGAGGGCGGCTATCATGTCTTGGGTTCAGGTCGCGCAGGAGCGCGAACCCTGCCCCGGCCTCTGAGCTGTTTTACATGTCTTAGGTAGGGGTCGCGCTCCTGCGCGACCTGAACCCACCGCATCCCACCCCGATCGGTCCTCAGCGAAACAAGCCACGCAGCCAGTTCCACAATGTTCTCTTCGCCGGTCTTCTGGATGCGTAATGCTTTTTCGAATTGTGACTGCCTGAGTGGTCCGAGCTCTTATGTTTCGTGCTTGAGGCGATTACCGGCGCAGGCGCAGCGGGCGCAGGCAAGAAATCAGTCGCCCAGATCCAGACCTTTCCTTCCTCGCCGACAGCAGCAATCCAACGCCCGTCGGGCGACCAACCGACTGACCAAACAGCTTTCTCACTTTCCAACAGGTCCCAGCGCTCCTTCCCATACGGAAACTGAACGCAAGTAACCCGGCCATCCTCGCCGCAGCTAACAATCCAATCCCCTCTGGGCGACCAAGCGACGCGCCGTGTTCCTTCGGTGCCCGGTCCATGAAGCTGGGCCTGGTACGCGATTTCTCCGGTCTCCGCGCTGCGCACCACGACCCGGCCATCCTGCAGAGCCGTCGCAATCCACTTGGCATCAGGGGAATACCGTACCCCATTCACCTCGTCCCGCCCGTAACCAAAGGGAGGTCGATAAGTCTTCGAAATGTCCTGGCGCCTCCACTTTAACTCGGCGCTGACCGAATCGAATAGCAAGAGACGGCTGCCGTCATGGCCAGTCCCGACGGCAAAAAAACGGCCGTCGGGCGACCAATCAATAGCCAGCCCGTCACCGTCGAGCTGAATCGCAGCTCTCAAAAAGCCACCCATGTCCCATTCTTTTGCTAAGCCGCTGTAGTCGGCAGCAAGAAGGGATGATCCGTCCGGTTTCCACGAAAGATCAAAAATCCATGCACCTTGTACGAACTTTTTCTGCAGGGCGCCATCCCGCCAAAGCTGGACGGTTCCGTCTTTTCCTGCGGTCGCGAGGGTGCTGTTATCTCGCGCCCAGGCTAGCGCCCAGATTTCCTGCTGATCGGTATTAAAAGTCCGTTCCTCGACAAAATCCGGCATCCGGTAAATACGAACCGATCCGCGTCCGCCAACCGCCA
>JBPYFC010000272.1:0-5066 GCA_051984705.1 Chthoniobacterales bacterium
TCGCGATTTATCGCGACCTCGTGTGCGTGGTTGCAACAAGTCCTTCGCCTTACCTACGATAGATCTGCCGCATTTGCCCGAGGATCTATTCCACCGCTCGCGCGAATAGCGCCTCGAGCGGCTTGAAAGGCTCACCCTTTAGTTGGTGCCTCTCGATCAGGAAATCAGCAGAGTTAAAACTTAGGTAGACTTTCCCATCGGCAGATTCCCAGGCGACCGCTTTTAGCGGAAGGTCAATCGAGAGCGATGGGTACTCGTTCATCAGCGGGGTCCCCGTCTTCGGGTCCCCAAATATCAGGAGCTCGGTTGGTCGCATTGAGAGTCCGACCGCTTGCGCCTCGGCTGCTTGATCAAAGCGCGCAAAAATTTTCATGCCTTTTGACTTCAGCAAATTCTCCAGACGATCGGTCGTTTCACGAACCGAGTAGCGACTCGGAATGGTCTTTGGTGCTGGTATTGCCATTCTGTATAGCAGTGAACTTTTGGAACCTACTCTACCACCGGCTCTGCGCCGCCGATATATGTTTTACCCCGATAAAACTTCGCGAACGGGATAAACAGGATCGCCGCGGCAAGCATGAGAAAAGTGAAAAATCGAAAATAGGCGGCGCCTTCCAGGTTCAACCCCACACGCTGCAAAATCGGGAACAGGAAGTTCAGCAGTGTGTCAAATTCGTTTCCGAGCCAGACCGCTAAAAGCCAGAGACCCATTACCAGGCTCTTCATAGACGGAGGAGCCTGCGTATAGGAAAATTCCAGGCCCGTGATTGAGACCATGACTTCACCGGCGGTTAAGAGAATATAGGCGGGGAGCTGCCATCCAACGTTTGGCTTCGCTCCTGAATCGATCAAGACCTGCAGCCACCAGATAACCACAAAAGAGCTGGCTGTCAGGAAAAGGCCAATCCCGATTTTCCGCAACGGCGTTAACGGAAATACTTTGCTGATCGCAGGGTACAGCCAGTAATTGAAGAGTGGCGCCAACGTTACAATCAGAATCGGGTTAAAAATCTGAACCTGCTCGGGATGCCAATCTATCCCAAGGAAATGAAGGTCCAGGTTCTTGGCCTGTAGCGTCCATTCTCCGCCCGAGCTCTGGTCCCAAAGCGCCCAGAAAATGGCGACAAACGCGTAGACGATCGCCAATCGCCCGATTGCGCTGAGTCCTTCGCCACTGAAGGCCTCTTTCACAAATCGGAAACCGGCCGGCGGCACATGCACGTATTTCTTCCGACCCATCCAAAAGATGACCGTTGCGATAAACATCAAGACTCCCGGCAACCCAAAAGCGAAATGTGGTCCGAAACGTTTGTCATTAAGCAGAATCGGGCACAGCCAGGTGGAGAAGGTCGATCCCACATTAATGGCCATGTAAAACCAGCCGTAGGCTCGCGATAGCAGATGCTTGTTTCCGGCGCCAAACTGATCGCCGACGTTTGCTGAAACCGAAGACTTGATCGCGCCGCCGCCCAGCGCGATTAACGCCAGGCCGATAAACAGTCCAAGCCGAGTATCGTTGAGCGCCAACGACAGGTGCCCAAAACAGTAGACAATAGAGAACCAGAAGATCGTCCGGTACCTTCCCAGAATGCCGTCAGCGAGAATTCCGCCGAACAAAGGAATGAAATAGATCGCGCCAACAAACTGGTGAAACCATCCAAGAGCCTCGTGCTCCGGCATGACTGCGAGTACGCCGTTCGCACTCATCAGATAGGTCGTCATGAAGACGGTCAGAATCGTCCGCATCCCATAAAAACTGAACCGCTCTGCCGCCTCGTTACCTACGATGTAGGGAACACAAGAAGGCATCGTGGTCGCCGTCTGATCCGGTACCGTTCGATACTTCGAGACTCTTTGCGATGGCTCCACGAGCCCGGACCGAGCGGGGGAAAACGAATCTGGCATGGGTTGGGACGGTGTATCGGATTAGCTACTTTTGCAACTTCCAGAACTGCATTTTCCTCAATCGCTGCCTGGCCATTATCGCAATTATTCCACCACCGGTTCTTCGCCTTGGATATAGGTCTTTCCTCGGTAAAATCGGGCGAAGAAAATAAACAAGATCGCCGTAACCAGCATCAGGATGGTGAAAAACAGGTAGTAGCTCGAACCTTCGAGGTTAACGTGGAATTGCCGGAGCCACGGAATGACGTTCAGATTAAGCGTCGCTACGAACTGGTCGCCTGCCCACACGGTCAAAAGCCAGACCCCCATCACGATGCTTTTCATTTTCTGCGGCGCTTGAGTGTAGGAGAATTCAAGACCGGTTACCGAGACCATCACTTCTCCGGCGGTCAGAAAGAGGTAAGCGAAAAACTGCCACCAGATAGTCGGTCGCTCACCCGCCTCGATTCGCGTTTGCAGCCACCATATTACTACGAATGATGCCGCGGTAAGAAAGAAGCCGATGCCCATTTTCCGGATGGGTGTCAACGGAAAGAACCGGCTGATTGTTGGATAGAGGAAATAGTTGAATAAAGGAACGTAGACCAAGATCAGGATCGTATCCGCTACGTGCGCCTGCGCCGGCAAGATGGTGACGCCAAAAACATTCAAATCCAGCTTCTTGGCCTGCAACGTCCATTCTCCGCCACTCTGATCGAATAGTGCCCAGAAAACGCAGACAAAAGCGTACACGATCAATAACCGCCCAATTGCTGCCAAGCCATCGCGACTGAACGTTTCTTGCACCCAGGCTTTGAGTCCCGCTGGTTGAATGTGCACGAATTTCTTACGCCCCATCCAAAAGATGATGGTGGCGATCAGCATGAAGATTCCTGGTAGCCCGAAAGCGTAGTGCGAACCGAACCGTTTATCATTCAGCAGGATAGGACAGAGCGTTGTCGCAATGGCGGAACCAGCATTGATTGAAAAATAGAACCACCCGTACACATTCGGCAGCAAATGCTTATTGCCCGCCCCGAACTGATCGCCGACATTCGCCGACACGCTCGACTTGATACCACCCGCGCCAAGCGTGATGAGTCCGAGCCCGATCAGAAGGCCGAGCCGCGTATCATCGATGGCCAACGCAAAATGGCCAAAGCAATAGACAATCGAGAGTAACAGAATCGTCAGATACCTGCCCAGAAACGCGTCCGCCAGAAACCCTCCTAAAATCGGGGTAAAATAGACCCACCCGGCGAACGCGTGGTACCAGCCTCTCGCCTCGGTCTCGTTCATCACGTCGAGCTGTCCGTTGCGATTCAACAGGTAGCCAGTCATGAAGACGACCAGGATCGATCGCATCCCATAGAAACTGAACCGCTCAGCAAACTCGTTCCCGATGATGTAGGGAACACCACCGGGCATCGTCTTCGATTCCTGATCCGGAACCGTCCGATATTTCGAAGGTTTAACGAAGCCTTCTCCAAGAGCTGACGGCGCAGACGAAAACGAATCAGCCATGCACCGAGATCGCGAGTCGGCCTCCGTCTTTTTGCAATTCAATAGCTCGGTACAAGTCCCATCGGTCCCATCCGTCTCATCCACCCGCGAAACGCCAAACGCCAAAACCTGTCGCGCCGTAGTCCGGCCTTGGCCGGACGAAGGCGGACGCCGAACGCTACAAATCTCGATACCCGGGATGGACCAACCGGGTCAATCCCTGATGATCCGCAACCTTCTGGCAAAGATTTGCCAGCTGGGAACGCTCTTCCGGTGTCAGGATCGACAACAGATCTGCTTCATGTTGTCCAGCCAGTTTCCGCATTTTTTGGAGGACGGTTTGCCCTTTTCGCGTCAACGACAATTCATGGTTGCGCCGGTCTGTCGTGCTTCGGGTGCGCGCCACCAGCCCTTTTTCGGTGAGCTCGTCGAGCAGGATTACCATCCGGCTGGGCTGGATCCCGAGTCGGTTGGCCAGCGCCTTCTGGCTGCAGGCCGGTATCAGATCGATAAGATTCAGAATGCCGGCGTGCGGAGGCGCGATATCCAGAGGCTCGATTCGTGCGCCAAATTTGCGGGCAGCCAAACTACCGAGTTGCGCGAGTAAGAAGGCCGCGCCGGTCGGCCTGCCAGGGCGATTCGATTTCATTGACCGGTTTGATGTTAGCCCTTTCTGGCGCAAAAAGCGATAGACAAAATAGATTGTTCATAGTATGAATGATTCTGCATATGAACGGTGCCGCAGTTCGTGCCACCTATCGATGGCTGCACATTTTGCTGAGCATACCGATCCTCGGCTATATCTATGGCCCGGTTGCCGAAATCCCACGCGCCGCGTTTGCCACACGCTATGTCTTTGTTCCGCTAGTGGTTCTCTCCGGACTTTGGATGTGGAAAGGACACGCAGTTAAACGAGCGGTGCGGGCCGCGCTCCGCCGCTTGATGCGGTCACTCAAAAACTACTTCGGTAATTACCCCAAGGACTTGTAGTCCGGCTTTTCCGCCCAAGCATCTGGAGGGATACCAGTCGAGTGTCCAGCTTCAATCACTCGACCATTCATCAGATCGCGATAGTAATCTGTCCAACCGGTCGTTGGCGATTGCAAATAGCCGTGTCTTGCACCCCCATCGGCGTCTCCGTCGGGCATTACATGGCCGAGGCCCGCGAAGAAGGCACAGACTCCGTGCAGCCATTCATGCAGCCAGACTTCTCCACGCCGTGGAACCTCCCAAACTCGACGATCTGCGTTACCAACTGTCGCGTAAGTGGCGTCGTTCGACCAATTGCTGGCTCGCATTCCTAGTCCCCAGCCGGCGCAAGGAACCGAACTCTGCGCCTTCCGATTCTGTTGCGGCCAAAATACGAAAATCGAATCATAAGTCCCCGGCTCAGCAAAATCATCTAGTTCCTCTCGCGTATCGTCCGGTGACGGCCAATACATCTCTTTTCCCATTGGCGTAACGGAGCTTAGGCACCGCTCAACTCGCTCTACGTTAGCGGTAACCCCGGCTCGGCCCGACGTCAGCTCCTCAACGAGGCCCGGAAATTTCTCAAAGGAGTTCAGCGCGTCTTGAATTTCGTCCTCGGATAAAATGTGGGTGAAATGTCTGTCATCCTTTTGACCAAAGTAGACGTCAATCTCTGGATAGATAAGGAGCAACGAACGCCAAATGGTCAT
>JBPYFC010000273.1:0-5653 GCA_051984705.1 Chthoniobacterales bacterium
GACAACGGCTCTTGGACTGGCCAGGGCGCAGCTAGTGAGCGGAGGCCAAGGTTTTGGTTTTGCCAATATGCGCGAACGAGCCAAAAATCTAGGCGCTGCGTTGGATATTCAAAGTAAGCCAGGTCAAGGCACGACCAGCATCCGGGCCTGAGGGGGCGTAGGCGCCGAATACATCGATCTGCCATTCATGGTCGCGATAGAGGCTTTCCACCGGAGGCGGGGGCGGCGTGACCACAGCTTTGGAGCTTGCTTCCGTTTCCCCCGCAAACGACGGCAATGCTTGCAAGGCGATTACCGCAACGGCCAAGGCGATTGATTTTTTCATAGGCTAATTAACGTACTGACCCATCGTTACTAAACGTTGGGCAATCCAACTTGGTTGCAAAAAACATGTTGTAAAGCGGCTATGAAGAAAAAGTTGTGAAACCTAAGCAAGATAGTTGCCAATTGGCTCTGGCAGCTGACTGGCTAACGACAAATGTCACAAAATCATTTGAACAAAAATCAAAGAGCAGCGTCGCGCTGAGAGAATTACGGCAAGAAAATTTTGTGTAATTTATCTATCAACAAATGATCTGATATACAGATAGATGAATAGATATTTTTCTGTGGTTGGTAAGATCCTCCAGGAATGAGGCTTATACATCTAATCACGTTTTTCGCGAAATTTTTGCCGGACGGATGGCGCGCGGCTTCGCTGATGACACCCGGATGCAAAGGTCTGGGACGATTTCGAAATCGCCCATCGCGGACCAGCGCCACTTTTTCTAAGAAAGGGCGGAGCGCCAGCAGCCGTACCAGCGCGGTCTGGTGCCATCCGGCTCAACCGGGTGAAGAATCTGTTTCTTGAAACGCTTGTCACAGTGCTTAATCACCGCTGTGAATTTCGGCAGCGACATCAGTTCATAAGGCTTGATCAGGTGCTCTTCTTCGCGGGTCCGGGTGATGCTGCTGCCGCTTGGGCCGCGCGTATACGATTTTTTCCAGATCATCCTTTTGCCGATGAAATCTGCCGATGTTTCAGCGCATCTGCGATCTGCCGCTTTGAAGATAATTCGATTTCTCAGATTCAATGTTGTCGCGTCCGCTTTGTCGCGGCCGCCCAGGGCAGGTAGAAAGGAGGTCTTGGATTGGGTCGCCATGACCGTAGTGGTGCGTGCCTGACGCAGAATATCGACGTTGCAATCCGACTCGGTGATAAAGCGCTGAGCTTCGTCCTGCCAGCAGATCAGAAGGTTGTCTTCTTCCAGCGGGCGTTGATCCCTTCCCCGGGGATCGAACCGGCGAAGCGCATGGGTGTAAAAAAGAAGTTTCAATAGAGTCATGATATACCGGCGCTCCGTGTGATACTTCTGCGGCATGGAGACGCAAATGATCGCGCCCTGGTCTAGCGAGGCGAATTCGAAAGAATTGGTTTCGGCTCCGAACACGTCAACGATATCCGGGTTGGTGAAGTAGCTGAGATAATTGCAGATCGTGGCGATTACACCGCCTAGTTGTTCTGCCGGCTGGCGGAGGTAACCACTCCAGAAATGCTCGTAACACTCGCGTGCACCGGGTTCTCCGCGATCCTTAAGCGGTTCCAATTGCTGAAGCATTGCTTTGAGGATCTGCTGATGTTGGAGGACCTCGAGAAGGTGATGCATCGTCGGCGTTAGATTGAGCAAACGGAACAGCTGAATACCTTGGCCGATATGCACATGAGCTTGCGTTTTAAAGAATCCTTTATCCTCGCTTCCCGATGTAAGTGCGGAAGCCGTATCGACGATTACTGTGGCATAAGTCGACGCTGGGATGCTGTGATCGGAGAGAAGGTTGAATCGAGCCGGTGGAACCCAATCCTCGCGAGCATGATCTGGCCGAGTCTGCAGAAGCACTAGATCATCTTCCCTGTCGTAACGCGTCACCATTCGCGTCAGGGTTTCATGATAGATTCCTTTCTCGTCACAACAAAGGCCGCCCCAATCTGGATGATGCTGGAACACGGAGTGCATCAGCAAGTTGATCGCGTATGTCTTGCCGGAACCGGTGTCGCCGGTAATTAACCAGCCGCGGCAGAAATCATTCAGGTCCCAATGTAGTCCGGCTAAATGTGCGGTGATTCTGTTGCAGGCGCCGTCAGGCCGAGCTGCGAAGAACCAGGAGGCCGGCATAGACAGCAATAACGGCAGATAAGCTATCCAGCCTAGCATGGGCTGGAGGAACCAGGCGGTGACACTGCTAATCAACCAGAGAATTAGCGTTGGCGCTGACAACAGACCAAGCAATCGCTCTCGCGTCTCCTGCTGGTTGATCCACCCGCGCGCCATCATTATTGCGGCCGAGACCGGAACCCTTTCAGCCGAATGGTGAACCCGGCGGATGATTTCGCGATTCAATAATATGGACACGGAAAATCGGCCGACCGCGGCGCTCAGCAGTTGAATCTTGATCTGGTAATCTCCCGAGCAAGAGAGAACGATGGGCGATGATGCAGTAAGAAGTTTCGCAGTTCCGTCCGCATCAAAAAATTGCAGCGGATTGGCATCTTGCCTGGCGATTGCTGGGGCTGCATTAACTCGGGAGGAAGTAGCAGCCGCTACAGTCATGAGATAGACTAACAATATATTTATCTGTTGTCAACACCGCAAACTAGCCGGAGGCTTGCGCATGCACTGCTGCAAGCCCGAACCCTACAAGGGCTCGATTCCCAGCTTGGCGAAAAGCTTACGGTCGTGGTCGAGCTCGGGATTTTTCGTCGTCAACAGAACGTTACCGAGAAAAAGAGAATTGGCGCCGGCCAGGAAACAGAGGGCGTGAAGCTCGTCGCTCATATACTGGCGTCCGGCCGACAAGCGAACAACCGTCGCCGGCATCATAATCCGGGCTGTGGCTATGATCCGGACGATCTCAATCGGGTCGGGCCGCCGCGCGCTTTCCTGAACAGGAGCGCCTTCCACTTCGTTCCAGAGATTGATCGGAACGCTTTCCGGATGTTCGCGGAGATTCGCCAGAACCAACAACATTTTCAAACGATCCGCGACGGTTTCGCCGAGACCGATTATACCTCCGCAACAGACCTTCATTCCGGCGTCACGGACTCTCTCAAGCGTATCCAGACGATCCTGAAAAGTACGAGTGGTAATAATCTCCGGATAATATTCAGGCGATGTGTCGATATTGTGATTATAGAAATCGAGTCCCGATTCGCGAAGCTTTTGCGCCTGTTCTGCGGTGAGCATGCCCAGCGTCGCACAAGTTTCCATGCCAAGTTGCTTAATCGATCGGATCGCTTCACAGACTTGCGTGAGGTCACGGTCCCGCGGGTTGCGCCAGGCGGCTGCCAGGCAGAACCGCGTGGCCCCTGCGGTTTTTGCTTCTCGCGCCTGGTCGACAATCGCCTCTGGCGCCATCAAGCGAGTCGACGTCACCGCTTGATGATGCGCGCTCTGCGAACAATAGGCGCAATCTTCCGGACAACTGCCGGTTTTGATCGACAGAAGAGCAGATTGTTGGACCCGATTACTTGGGAAAAAACGCCGATGCAAAGATTGAGCCTGAAAGACGAGGTCATTAATTGGAAGCCGGTAGACTGCTTCCGCTTCTTCCAGCGTCCAATCATGCCGGATCGCTTCCGCCCGACAATCTCGCGACTCAGCAGAACCTTCGGAACAAATCATGTGATTCCGGTAAAATTCCCGTAAACCGTATTCCCGTAAACCGTATTCCTTAAACCGTATTCCTTAATCCGTATTCCGTAACAGACGGATAACGGAACCCGGAATAACGGATTACGGATCACGGATTACGGATCACGGTCCCCGCGGCTATTTACCCCAACGATTCAAAACCGCGTTGGTTACGGCTTCGCGCACCGCCTCATGACGCATCGCCCATTGGAACTGAAAAATGGGGTTGTCATATTGTTCGTCGAACTCTCGCTTCATCGCTTCAGCGATCTTTGTGGCAGTCACCGGGCCGCGTATCCTTGAAGCAATATCTTCCACGATCTCAAGGCAATACAGGATGACCATCTTTGCAGCGCGAAGCGACAAATCATCCAGCTCTTCAGTGCAAACCAAAAAGAAATTCTCCCACGTCACTTTGTTGACGCCCCGTAACCACTGCTCTTTACCTTCGAAAAAGGCGCCTTCCTTTCGGTAAGGTTCTAGCAGCGCATCGAGCGACTGCGGACTTTCCTCTGTTCCAAACGTCCATTTCCCTTGTTCGGTCGCAGTCTGACGGGTTTCTTTTGCGATAGCCATTTTTAGTGCTTCTTTTAGCAAATTCCGTGTGCAATTCTTCTAACATCGTAATCCCCACAAAGTAAAGTGCGCAAATACAACAAAGTTTTTCAGACGTTACCAGTACTCAAGACCGAGGACCAACTTGGTTTTGGAGACGATCTGATCGAGGCCTTCTACAAGTTAACCCCCGCCGAAAGGAAAGTCGTGACCAGTGTCCTTGACCGCCTCAAGTCGGGCCTGACTGACTATGAGTATGACGACTTCGATTCGTTGCCGGCCGTGCTGAAACTGCTGACGTACCACCGGTTGGTTTTGCACAACGGCGATAAACAGAACTCTGTGCTTTATGCACGTTGGCTGAGTTCGGTGACAATGGTTGAGAGAAAAATGAATCTCCGCCTCGATTCCGGGCTCATTCCGCACCTGGAAAAATTAAAGGAGCATCAGAAACGGGACGCGGAACGAAGCGGAGTCAAGTTAGCTAGCCAATACTCTATCCGGTTTTACGAGTGGGCCTGGAAATGGCGGCACGTTGGATTGAAAAGGATTTCGATTCCGCAGATTCGCAAGGTGTTAGGCGTTGATGAAGTCCGAGACGCGCAGGGAAATATCGTGAGTGAAAAGTGTTTGGTTCATTGGCCGAATCTGAAACAGCGTGCGATTGATCGAGCCCTGGACGAGATCAATCGAAAGACGGATTTGCATGTGCGCCTCGTCGCCGTCGGACAAGCAAAATATCGACGAGTTCTTTCGTTGGCCTTTGAAATCAAGGAATTGGAAAAGAAGCGAAGACCGAAAACGCCTGCGTCGTTTGTCTCTTAGGCGATGGTGCGCGCGTTGCAAGCCCGGTAGGGCCGAGCGGGAGGGCCGTTGCTGGCAACGCCCAATAGTCGACGCGTCTTGGATGATCGGTCACCGGGCGCTGCAAGCAGCGCCCCTCCAACTCGACCCTACCGACCATGTGTCGAGGATCGATCAGTTCTAGATCCGGGTTGCATGATAGGAAAAAGCGATAAACTGCCGCGTTTCCGGCACCTCAGCGCGGATGAAATTCTCGATATCCGAGCGGTCTCCCTCAATTTTCCTTACAATTTTGCGCAGCCTCCGCAACCGCCAATTCGGTGGTCGCTCTGTGATCTGATCGACCATTCTCGCTTCCCGATGGCGATAGCGGATCGGTGCGATAAGTGGGGGTTAAAATATTTCAGCCTCGAGAGCTTTGTTCGTTTGATTGATTCGAGTCAGATCGCTCACCCCGGTTATCTCAGTCCGATGACGGTGGCAAAACTTGTAGCCTACTGTTTGCAAATCGCAGAATCGACCGCGGAATCGATGGAAGCGTTGACGGGGCGTGCGAGGTACCATGGAGAACAGCTGATTGAACAGATCTTCGGGCTGGCTCGCGACAATCGGCTCGAGACGTTGCC
>JBPYFC010000274.1:0-3281 GCA_051984705.1 Chthoniobacterales bacterium
GGACAAGCAGACCTTCAGGGAATTTGTTGCGTCGCTCGCGAGTTTGCAGGGGCTTTCCATCGATAAGCTGCGCTCAATGCCCTACTGGCTTGCCTCTGCTGTTGGTTGGCTGTTCGACACCGTCTGGGCCGTCACGCGGAAAGACGGCGATCCACCGATCTCGCGCTCGATGATGCGCATGATCGGGTGCGAGTTCAGCATTGACGATGCCGCCGCGCGCCGTGCGTTGGGCTATGTCGGAACGGTCTCGCGCGCCGATGGCCTAAGAAGTTACGGAGCGCCTCTTCCATAGGCCGATCGACCCCTGGCGCATCTCCTACGGCATTCGGCGGCGTTAGGGCGCGCTGTTCGCAGGGGCGGCCATTCCCACAGACTCGCGTCCCCTCAAGCCCCAGGGAAGCCCACCCCGGACTCAAGCGTCAGATTTAATCCACTAGCAGTTCTTCGACCGGCGTGTCAGGGCAGCTTCCACCTTCGCGAGCTTATAGCGGCGCTCACGGCCAGCCTGGAGATAGGGTATCTCCCGCTCACGGGACAGCTTGCGAATCGTCTTCGTTGAAATACGAATCAATGCGGACAGTTCCTCTGTCGTCAGCCACCCCTCAAAGGAGGCTGAGCCAGATTCGGGTTCCGGTTCGGAAGCCCTGTACTGCACCAATTCGCTTTCAAGTTGGAAATCTTGGGTAATATTCACACCCACTCCCCTTTAGAGGGGGGTATTGAACATTTGCCAACGAAAGAAATGAGAATTGACGGTAATTTGACGGAAGCCCGAGGTAATATCGGTTCCGTTAAGTTCCCGCAAGTTCCCGCAGCAAACGCCATACCAGCTGCCAGAAGTCTCCCAGAGCCAATCTTTTACAGTACACGTCCCCGTAGTTCAACGGATAGAACGGAGGTTTCCTAAACCTTAAATGTGGGTTCGATTCCCGCCGGGGACAGACTAGAACGCCTTCATCGAGCGACTTCGCGGTGATCGCCGTAATCTGAATTTGCATGTAGTCTTGCGAAGAAGGCCAAAACACCGCTGAAAATCTGAGCATGAAATGCTTCAATTCCGCTCGTCGATGCGACGTCAGCGGATAAGTCTCGGCCGCAGATACTACCCTCCAACGCGGCGGGAAGGCAGAATTCTTATTCGGTAAGATCCGGGTTCTACCGCTCACTTAGGAACCTTTCTGGAAAATTACATTTTTGAAAGGTTGTCCGGAACCTTTTGCACCTCCGCGCAACGTGTAGTAGATGGCCGCACATTTCTCTCCAGACTGTGATGACGTATTCTATCACCTGCTCAAAGTGCGGGGAGATAACATATGGAGCGGTTGTGTGGGGCCGATATGAATACGAGCTACCCGATGGACGACTATGCTCGCTGAGCCGCTCGCTTGGCTGGTGCTTTGGCTGTCAGGCTTTTCAGCCCGTCGAAGATCTTGGTCCGGGCGATCTAGATATCTGGCAACAGTATTACGAAAACCAGATCCGAGAGATGCAGGCTCGGCTGGAGAAACTAAGGACGCGCTCGACCCTCGCAAAGTTGTCCTTCACTGAAACCGAAGAAGAGCAGTTGCAACTTTCGATCAGTCGAAAAATTGCAGCATTGGATCGCGAGACCGATCTCAAACGATCATTCCTAGCGGCTATGAGGAATCGAAGGTCGCCGGAACGATGTCTGAAGTGCGGCAGTACCAAGGTAATCAAACCGATCATGCCGGAAGTCGACGATCCGGCGCGAACCAGTGACGGCCCGGTCGTGCTGGGCATGAAGCATCCACCTTGCGGAGGCGAACTGATAAGACAGGAGCGCGCTCTCTCGCTCAATATGCGATTCGACACACGCCGCATCTATTCAATCGAGGGAGAATTCTTGCGCGAAGAAAAAGTGCCGGTTTAGCGGCAACCCTACTTCGCCAGGTCGTAGTCATTGCGACTGGGCGAGCATGCTCTCACCTCTTTTTGTCACGATGTTTAAGTGCCTCAAACGCTACCGGCTGATGTCCAAGCCAATCAGCGTTTACCTCAATCGCGAGCAATGGCTTGTTCTTCACGAGATTCTTCAAACAACAATTTCCAAATATGAACCGAGGATTGGCGCTTGGGCTTATCCGGAGGACCGGGCTAAGTGCCGTCGTTTAGGCCAGGATGTTGTCACCTTGCTGCGAAAGATCCGAAAAAGCGGCGTGCTGAAAGATCCTGTACTGAGCGGTTCTCCGCACACGGTAACAAGCTTGCAATTTTCACGCAGAGTTTTGGTCAACATCTGCCTGGTGGCGCAGTACGTCCGACGGTACGGGCTACCCACTGCGGTCGCGGAAACTGTCGAACTTGCTGAGATCGCCAAATTCGGCAATGTCTACAAGGTAGTAACTGAGATCGAAGAGGCACTGGAGAGATTGGTGGAAGAAATCTCACCGGCGGGGCCTACTCGTTAGAGCAATGATCAGGACGCAGCAGCCTGTGCACTATGGCTGTTTTTTTTGGTACTCGCCCGTTTTCATCCAGTCTAAGATGCTTAAGAGCTTCCCAGACCCGGAAGAAAGCAAATGATTTTCGATCCAGGCACTGTTTTATCTCGCGTTTTGGAAACAGTGACCGAGCCCGGGCCGCGCATAGAAAAGCTCCGAAAGGTTGCTGCAGTCCTGCGCGAAACCGCCGGTTTTCGGTGGGTTGGCTTGTACGACGTCGATCATGCCAAAGGAGAAGTCATCAATCTGGTATGGGCTGGTCCTTCTGCGCCCGCATATCCGGTCTTCCCGACAACCAAGGGTTTAACCAGCGCCTCGATTGCTGAGAAACGAACGATTAACGTTGGCGATGTTCACAACGAGCCACGCTACCTGACGGCACTGGGTATCAGTCGTTCCGAAATCATCGTCCCGATCTTGGGCGACCAAGGAGAGGTCGTTGGAACCGTTGACGTTGAAAGCGAACAACCGAACGCCTTTGACCAGAAAATGGAAAAGCTCCTGGAAGATTGTGCAGTTTCACTCTGCCCATTGTTCGCGAGCCGCGCAAGATTAGGTTGAGGTTGCCGCGCCAGAAATATGTTCGTCGCCCGCGCAGGGCGCGAAACACGTAACTACCCGAGCAATTCTGATTTACTTTCCTTTCGCGGCTCCTTTGCTACCTGCAAAAGCTCGTCCAGCCTCGCAGCATCAGGTTGAGTCTCCCTCGCTCAATTTGATGAACTAGGTCAGTTATCGCTGCGTTCATCGGCACCGGGATTCCGATCTGTTTTCCCACCTATGCGACATACCCGTTGATGAAATCAATCTCGGTCAGTC
>JBPYFC010000275.1:0-8811 GCA_051984705.1 Chthoniobacterales bacterium
TATGCCGGTCAACGCAACTGCTTATGAAGGAAGAACGGCCAACCCCAAAACCGCTATTGGCGCTTGCTCCAATAAAACTCAGCAAAAGACTTTATTGAGTCAACTTGCTTCCCGCCGCCGTGTGAGAAACGCCAGTCGCTCGAATGTGCTAAAAACCTGAGGAGGATCAATCTGGAATGAGCAATTCAGCCAGATCGAGCGCTTTGCCGAGAGCATGAATGGCTTGGGCGTACTCAGAGCCCCGGATCGATTCCGGATGGGTCGCAAGCCGTTTATATTCTTTGACAGCGCCGACCAACGTCTCCAGGGCTTCCTGGCGTTCGCGTAACGCTTTTCGTACCGCGTCTTTAACGATCCGACCCTCTGCATCAATTGTCTTTCGCGGTGCCGGCGCGACCTCAATTTGGGCCACATCTTTCAGAACCCAGCGAATCTCCTGAAGGTTGTCCCACGCCCTCCTCCGTGACGCTCGCGAGCGCTCGACTTCTCTGACCAAGGCAAGAATTTCGTTCGGATCAATCGACACCAGATAGTGTTCATCCGAACATGTTAGCCGTCAATCTCGAACGCTATTCAGTCGATCGAAGCTGGGGAAGTTGACCGCCAATTTTCACTGTTTACGACGACAGATTGTTTGGACAACGAATTGGATTCGATCAAGCTGGTTAACGTCATCATCGTCTTTGAGGCCTGGTCACTCTCTTGCGCAGTGGGACTGCCAGCTTTAAGGCCATTACAAAAATAGATAACACAATAGCCGTCCCGATAATTCCGGTTGCCTGGCTTCCGGCGGGCTGAACAGTGCTGCTCGAATCCATAAAAACCATAATCGGACAAATTGGTCGACCCTTTAGATGAATGCATGCGACTTCAGCCCCGATCGAACCTACAGATACGTGCTTCATCACAACTGTTCTGATGGACTGGATGCGAACCCAAAACGAATTGCCTGGATCGGTTTGAATCCGAGCACAGCTGACGAACTGGCTCTTGATCCGACATTGGAGGCCGTGCGCCGCTACTCTATTAGATGGGGTTTCGCCGAGATCGTGATGCTCAATCTATTTGCCTATCGCGCAACCTCCCCGCACGACTTGAAGCGTGCGGCCGATTCGATCGGACCTGATAACGACCGCTACCTATTACAAGAAGTTCAAGCTGCGAACCTGGTGATCGCCTGCTGGGGTAACCATGGCAGCTTTCTGAGACGGGATGAGCAAGTTGTTAGCCTCTTGGCTGGCGTCGCTTTCAAATGTCTTTCAAAAAACAAGGATGGCTCGCCCCATCACCCACTTTATTTAAGACCGGACATTCAGCCGCAGCCGTTCTTCCGCGATTACCAACTCGGAAAAATGGGCGACCTTGATTGAGAGGTTAAGCAAACTCCTGACCCAGGGATTAAAGCCCAGGGCTCCTGGCGGAACGGGAACTGAAACGCCGACAGTGCCAACATCGCCGTCATTGCCAGCAACGGCAAAAATTGTGCACGCTGTAGGGCGGCACGCCCTGCCGCCAAAACCAGCGTGTTCCCCTTGTCGTTGTCGACGCTGCCGGCGTTTTTCAGTTGCTGGCGTTATTGGCAATGTCGGCGTTGCCCGCGTACCTATGCTATGCTGCCGGCGTTGTCTTCACTCCCAAAAAACTCAGCTATCGAACTATACTCCACTCCATCCGACCCATTGACGCTCTGCATCAGACTGACTGACTTCGCGGTCCAGGAGGCGATGGGATTTGATTGAGAGCGCGATAACTCAGTGATGAATTCAGCCAAATTGCGAGGCGCGCGTTTTGCCTTGATCCTGGCCAGGGTGATGTGTGGAGAGAATAAATCTCGATCGTTCAACGCCAGGTGCGGAGTGAGCCGTTCCATCAGGGCTGTTTGAAGCTCCTCAAGCTGCGAATTTTGTTTCACCCCAATCCAAAGTACTCGCGGCGATCGGATTCGAGGAAAACAGCCTAGTCCGCAAAGCTCCATTGTCGGAAACGTCTGACTAGCCGCAATCGTCTTAATTTCGTTCCGGATCCGATCGGTCTGATGTAAGAACAGGTTGCCCAGAAAAATGAGTGTAATGTGAAACTGGGAAGGCTTGGTCCACCGGATGGCGAGCTCGTCGCCAAACCGATCAAAGAGCCGGCTGCGAAGACTAGATTGTTCAGCAACCAGCTGAGTTATAACCTTAGGCGGTGGGTTAATAGACAAAAAGAGCCGGACAACTGGACCAAGATCTGGATTTCCAGCAGCTTTCACGATCCTTAATCCGTAAGCCGTAATCCTTGGTCCGTAAACCGTACGTCAACGCGCGGTGGGTCGCCTGTCATCGTTTTACGGATCACGGATTACGGATTACGGATCACGGATCAAGGAAACCGCCGCCAACCACGGTGCATTCCGATCGTCGGTGGGCCGTTTCGTTGGCCTGGCATTACCTGAAGCTCATCTAACGTTTCATTATCCAGTCTGCCGGTCGGACGTAGATCACGGTCGTGTTGGAAACGAGCAATTGCATCAGTGGTTGCCGGACCGGGGACTCCATCGATTTCGTACTGGTAAAATCCATTCTTCGAAAGCTCACCTTGAATCGCCATCAAGACATTCCGTTGTAGCTCGGCGGGCGCACGTTCGTAGAGAGTTCCAGCAAAAAGTCCTGCAAGACCGCCATACGGTGGTGGAGCAAACTCCCGGTACCCGTTGAATCCTCTCGAACCGGGCGGTGGCTGATAACCATCCGGTCCGGGTGGGTAATAGCGCCGCCCATAGTTGGGCGCTGAATAACCCGAATCCGGCGGCGGCTTGACTTCGCCGGGCGAAGGCTGTTTCTCCGCATTTCCGGCCGCATTCCTCGAAATACCCAGCGCCTTCAACGTCTCATCGTTCAGTTGTCCATTAACTCGGAGTCCGTATCGAATTTGATAGCGCCGGATCGCCGCATCTGTCTCCGTGCCTCCTTGTCCATCTACTTCGCCATAATAAAACCCTTCGTCTTTCAGACGTTGCTGGACTTCGCGAGTCAGCTCATCGGCCCAGATTGACCCAGCTCCAACTAGGGCCAGAAAAAAAGCCAATAGAGTTTTCATCGAAACTTAGTTGTGTCAGGTACCGCAGCTGAGGCCAGCGCATACAGACGGAGGCTTACCTAAATCCGGACAACGCAGCCTCGACATCAGCCGATGGCAGATTGGTAAACGATACTCGCGGCGGCTTAACTCCTCGCTCCAGAAGGGCACCCTCCAGCGAATATTCTTCCAATTGCGACTTAATAAAGTCTTTAAGCGCCCCGTTTTCAGGCATTTCCGTATGATCCTGATCTGCGAAATAAAGACCGATTCCCCAGGCCCGGATCGCCACGTCCAGGGCGCGCTTCAAGTCCGAAGCCGGTGTCCCGCGCAAATATTTCTCGATCTCTTCTAGACCGCGGCGTGTGCCGGCGATCGCCCCAAAGTTCTCGCGTGCTCCGCCGCCTGGTTTTACGTTAGCATGGGTCGAGCCGTCATAATCGATCCGAAGCAGAGTATCTTCGGAAGGCTCGTGACCTACTTCAGCAAACAGAAGCTTGACGAGATACGGCGCGCCGTAGACCTGCTCAAATGCCTCCTTCAAAGCTGGACTAAAGGAATAGCTTGCCATCCGCCGAAGCGAGACGTCGGCAGCCGACCGAGTGAAACCTTCCGTACTGGCAAGTTCAATAGCCAGCATGCGCAACCGCTCGAGGTCGCCGGGATGACCGATGCCACCCAGAGCGATCCGATCATAAATCTCAAAAATTTTCCGCCGGTCGCGACTGAAGGTCAGCAGCAAGATGCCGTCGCCAAAGCTGATGCCGATGATTGGGCTTCCAGCCGCCAGTTCCGTGTCGATGTATTCGCGGCGATTGGCGATAGCTTCGACCCAACGATAAGGTTCTTCGATCATGCGATTTGCGATCGGAACAGTTCTGCAAGTTTTTCGTCCGGAACAGTTTCCACACCTGACTCCCCAACAATCTTCATAATCGGGAAAATCTTGCCCTGCCTATCAATTCCGCCGGTAGCGGTGTCGGCCTCCGCCGCAGTATCCAACGTTTTCAATGCGAGCAAAATAGCGTCATCTCTCCCTCTCTGGCGGAGTGGTTTCTTGCCCCAATTATTCTCGTAGTAGAGAACGCTTCGAACGGCGGGAGCACCTGAACCGCTCGACGCGAAATCGGTTGCATCAAATTGCGCTCCCATCGCATCATAGAAGAACACTTTCGCCGGATCCGCGCTCTTATGATCATAGGTGGCGAAGATCGGTACAACCACGCCAACCCCTTGCATGGCCATGCCGAGGTTGTCTCTTAAGAGCTTAGACAAAGCGCGTACTTTACCTTCGACGCTCATTTCCTGGAGTTGGCTGCGCCGGTAATACTGGAACGAATGCTCGAGCACTCGAGCCATCTCCCAAGCAGTGGCGGGAGAGCCGGCGATGGCCATTACAGAATGGCGATCGATCTCTATAACTTTGTCTGCGCGGTCGTACATAACCACGTTTCCGGCGGTAGCTCGTCGATCTCCAGCAACCAGAACACCTTCTGCAAATTTGAAACCGAGAATCGTGGTGGCGGTGGTCTCGACAATGCGCGAACCACCGCTGACGCTGCTTTCCGAACTGAATGGAATCAGCTGGCGCTGTTTCAGCAGAGCGAGAAAATCACCGGGCAGCGCGTCCGAATGACGACGTCGGTCCATGCTACTGCCCGGTACGCTGTCGATAACGCTTCGATTGATTCGGATCGACCTTGCGCATGCGATTCAACAGATCTTTCGTATCCGGCTTCTTGGCGACGTCGGGTGATTTCGGACCACCTTCGCCTCCCTGTTTCGGCTCCCATGGCGCTGGAGCCGGTGGCTTTTGCGTCCTCTCAGGCATACTCAACATTACCGATCTTCGAGCGAGAACGCAACTCGTCAGGCGGCAAAAAGGTTTGGAAGGCTGCCGTTGAGAAGTGGTAAGCGCACGAGGTCGCGATAAATCGCGACCCTACCGACGATGGGCGATGATCGCCCGATTCCCAATTACCTGTTCACTCAGACGTCTTATTCCCCTCAACTGCTGGCGATGCAGCGGGCGCCGCAGAAGGGCTTGCAGACTGGTTTCCGGGAATTTTGATGGTTTGTCCGGCCTGAAGCTTCTTTGCGTCCCCGATCTTGTTGAGCTGTTGAATCTGATCGACGGTGACTCCGTATTGTTTCGCAATTGCGCTGAGAGTTTCCCCACGAGCGACTACGTGAGTCTTTGTTCCGCTTGCATCTGCAGAAGCTGGTTTGTCGACACCAGCGGTGCTCGGTTCAGCGGCACTGGGAGAAGGAGTTGGAGTTGCTGCGGCGGGTGTTGCCGGCTTTTCTTTTTTTACCGCTTCTGAAAGTTCAGCGATTTGCTGCGTCAGCTTATCAATCTTGCTCTCTTGAGCTTTGATCTCCGCTTTCAGCGCTTCGATTTCGGCGGCTTCTTTTTTCGGTGCAGCAGACTCTTTTTCCTGCGCTAAAGCCGTTGGAGTGAGGAGCGCTAAAGGGAAAAGAAAGACCAGCCAAATTCTTTTCGAATCCATTTGGTGTTTGTCTACAACTGACGTTGCGCGTTCGCAACTGTTTCTGCGGTCCCGCGGGCGTTGCAAGCAACGCCCTTCCACGGCCTTATTCACCGCATTTTGCCGTTGCGCCCTGGCGTGCAATGGTCAACGCTGGCGCCATGTGGGTCCTGAGATGCTTGCTTCTGGCGTTCTCGATTTTTTGCGTCCAATCGCTGGGCGCAGCGCAGCTGACGATCTTCGCTGCGATCAGCCTGACGGACGCTCTGACCGAAATCGCATCGCTCTATAAACAGGTGTCCGGTAATACGTTTCAATTCAATTTCGCTGGCTCGAATGAACTGGCTCGCCAGATCAATGCAGGCGCCGCTGTTGATTTATTTTTTTCTGCAGACGAGGCAAAGATGGACTATCTGGAGCAGCAGAACCGTCTTGCGCCAAGGACTCGTCGGAGTCTGCTCAGCAACACCCTGGTCATTGTCGTCCCGAAAGACGCGTCATCGGCAATTGCCAGTCCGACAGATCTGCCGAAGGCCGTTCACCACCTTGCTTTGGCAAATCCTGATGCGGTACCTGCCGGTATTTATGCCAAACAATATCTGATGAAACTTTCCCTGTGGGAGAATCTCCGGCCACTGATTGTTCCAACGGAAAATGTTCGTGCTTGCCTGGCGGCGGTTGAAACCGGCAACGCAGATGCCGGAATTGTTTACAAAACGGATGCTTTGATTTCAAAAAGGACGAAGATCGCTTATGAGGTGCCGGTCGCTGATGGACCTACAATTTCTTATCCCATCGCCGTGATCAAAGATTCTCAATCAATTGAAGAAGCTACAAAGGCCGAAGATTTCCTGGCATCAGCACCGGCGACGAAGGTTTTCCAGAAATACGGCTTTACGCCGTTGCATTGAACCGATGTTTGACCAATGGCAAATTATCCGATTCACGCTGCTGGTATGTCTGGGCAGCTCCCTGGTCATTTTGCCGTTCGGGATGGCACTCGCCTGGTGGCTGGCAAAAACGACTGTGCGCTGGAAATCGATCGTTGAAACGATTGTCTCCCTTCCACTGGTCCTTCCTCCGGTCGCCACTGGATTGATATTACTCAATCTCTTTGGACGGCGCGGCCCGCTGGGTGCAGCATTCCGAGCGGTCTTTGGCACAGACGTTGTATTTACCTGGCGCGCAGTACTTGTCGCTACAGCCGTGATGAGTTTTCCCCTCCTTGTGCGTACTGCGCGGCTCGGTTTTGAAGCGGTTAATCCGAGGCTCGAACAGATCGCGCAGACTCTCGGGGCCTCTTTCTGGCGCGTAATGTTTACGGTGACAATCCCGCTTGCTGCTCGAGGTATTTTGGCCGGGTTTCTGCTGTCGTTCGCCCGAGCTATTGGCGAGTTCGGCGCCACAATCCTGGTTGCGGGAAATATTCCGGGAAAAACGACGACGCTTTCTCTGGCCATTTATAGCCTGGTGCAGCTAGGCAAAGATCAGGACGCTTATATCCTGGTTCTAGTGGCAGCTTTTCTGGCATTTGGCGCTATATTTCTGAGTGAAGCGCTCGTACGGACGAAGGCGCCATGAGAATTCGCTTCGAGAATGTCCGGTTGCCGTTAGCTCACTTCTCACTCAAGATCGACTTCGAGATCGACGCACATTCCATCGGGATTCACGGAAAGTCTGGGGCCGGGAAAACATCATTCCTTGAATTGATTGCCGGAGTCAGGCGGGCAGCAACCGGGACGATTCAATTAGACGATCGAGTGCTACAAAATAGCGGAGCATTCGTGCCGCCGCGCCATCGCGCAATCGGTTACGTGCCGCAAGATCTGGCGATCTTTCCGCATTTGAACGTCCGCCGGAATATTTCGTATGGAAACACTCGACCGGACAAGAAATCGTCGGTTTCCAGAGATCAAGTCATTGAGACTCTGGAGCTCGGGAGGCTGCTGGATCGCCGAGTTCACGATCTGTCTGGAGGCGAGAAACAGCGTGTTGCGCTTGCGCGGGCCATTCTATCTGGACCGGCAGTGATTTTGTTGGATGAGCCGTTTGCAGCATTAGATCCGCAGATGCGCGAGACCGGGTTGAGACTGGTTGGGACATTGCGAACGCAGTTTGCAATTCCCTTTGTATGCGTTTCCCATGCTTACGAGGACTTAACCTCATCCTGTGAGGTGCTGATTGAGTTTTCTCAAGGCCAGGTGGTTGGGATTCGCAGGAATGCCATCAGCGCCGGCATCGCAAGAAACGCCGGGATGGCCGGGGTCGCCGAGCCCAATTTTGGGGTCAGGAGAATCATGGAAAGTTACGAAAAACCATGACGTTACCTTTGATGGGCTAGATCTATCGCCGGTAGGGTCGCGATTCATCGCCACCTCGTGCGGCTTGCTTTTCAGTTGCCGGCGCTCGCGGCGTTCTCGGCGATCTCGGCGTTTTCCAGCGTTAGATTTACCTTGAACTTGGTGTAGAATCGGTGCATTCCCCAGCCTTTCTAAAGGTCCTACCCTGAACAAACACGATGAAGACAGTTTCCGAGTTCATTTCTCGCCACTACAGACACTTCAATGCGGCGTCGCTGAAAGATGCGGCGCAAGGCTACGCGGCTCACTTAGATCGCGGCGGCAAGATGCTGATCACGATTGGAGGCGCAATGAGCACGGCTGAGATGGGTTTATCGCTGGCAGAGATGATCCGGCAAGACAAAGTCCACGCCATTTGCTGCACCGGAGCAAATCTCGAAGAGGACGTGTTTAATCTCGTCGCGCACGACCACTATAAGCGAATCCCTAACTGGCGTGAGTTAACCGGAAAAGACGAACAGGCGCTTCTTCATCAGCACTTGAACAGGGTAACGGATACCTGCATTCCGGAGGGCGAAGCTATGCGTAGAATTGAGAGCGCGGTTCTAGAAGAATGGACACGTGCGGATCGTTCGGGAGAAAAAAAGTTCCCCCACGAATTTTTCTACTCAATTTTGCGGGACGACAGACTGAAAAAGTTTTACCAGATCGATCCTAGAGACAGCTGGTTACATGCCGCCGCTCAAAAGAATCTGCCGATGTTCGTCCCCGGTTGGGAGGACTCGACTCTGGGCAACATGTACGCCGGTCATTGTATCTCCGGCGATGTCAAGAATGTCCACACCGTCCGCACGGGAATCGAGTACATGATCTCGCTGGCAGATTGGTACACAAAGACCTCCGAGACATCTTCCATTGGATTTTTCCAGATCGCCGGAGGTATTGCCGGCGATTTTCCAATTTGTGTT